>CAIVHI010000373.1 GCA_903905685.1 uncultured Bacteroidota bacterium
ATTCGGCGTCCCAAGGCATCATAAACATCAACCATGATGCCGCGGGGCGCATTCTTGAAATGAATGACTCCGGAGGTTGGATTGGGATATACGGAAATCGGTGGGTTGGTGGCAAGTCGCAAGGTTGCAGATGGCAACTCCGGATACACCTGTTGAAAGCCTTGGGTCAGCATTACGGTATCGGTGTTTGCCGTTGCCGTAACCGTTTCGCCAATGGTATAAGACAGCATGATTCCACCAGCCGAGGTCAGTCCCCCCGTTGCGGCAACCACCTTGGTACACAGCATCACCTGCCCCCTTGCCATGCCACAAGCCAGCAGCCCGGCAATTCCGAAAAGGTGCAATGCCCATTTGCGCGCCATCAAGGTACGATGTTGAATTCGATGATGGACAGGAGGTAGTTTATTTGGCCGGTTAACGAGGTGTTGCCTTGAATTGCAAATTGAACTACATTACTGTTTCGGGCCTTTGTAATTTCTACGGTATCTGTAAGGCGGCTTACCAATTTGGGTTTCCCCCAAATGAAAATAGAGTCTTGATGGTCTTTTGGCGCATAGCGGTGGTGTCAGGAAACATTTCCCGTTGGCTCCGGGCCACTTCCGACTAATAACTATGAAAAGTTATGCCCGCCAAAGCAGCGGGCATAACTGAAAATATTGGGTCGGACGGGGGCTACTTGCTAATCCAGCTTCAACACCGCCAAGAATGCTTCTTGGGGCACGTCTACGCTGCCTATCTGCCTCATGCGCTTCTTGCCTTCCTTCTGTTTCTCCAAAAGCTTGCGCTTACGGCTGATGTCGCCACCATAACATTTGGCGGTCACGTCTTTACGCATCGCCGATATCGTTTCTCGTGCCACAATCTTGGCACCTATGGCGGCCTGAATGGCGATTACGAATTGTTGGCGCGGCAACAGTTCCTTGAGCTTGGTACACAGCTTGCGGCCGAAGTCTTGAGCGCGGCTGCGGTGAATCAACGCACTGAGGGCATCCACGGGGTCGCCATTCAGCAAGATGTCCATCTTGGCGATATCGCTCTCGCGGTAGTCCAGGGGATTATAATCGAATGAGGCGTAGCCGCGGGTGCACGACTTCAGTTTGTCGTAAAAGTCGAACACGATTTCGGTGAGCGGCATTTCGAATATGAGCTCTACCCGGGTGGGCGTGAGATAGTGCTGGTTGATGAGGATGCCGCGTTTGCCCAAACACAAACTCATGATGTTGCCTATATAGTCGGGCAGGGTGATGATTTGCGCGCGGATGAATGGCTCCTCAATGCGGTCCAAACTGCTGGGGTCGGGCATCTCGCTGGGGTTGTTCACGATGAGTGCCACATCCTTATCCCGAGTCTTGTAGGCTTTGAAGCTTACGTTGGGCACCGTGGTGATGACCGTTTGGTTGAACTCACGTTCCAAGCGTTCTTGGATGATCTCCATGTGCAACATGCCAAGGAAACCGCAACGGAAGCCAAAACCCAGTGCTTGAGACGTCTCGGGCTCGAAGGTGAGCGAGGCATCGTTGAGTTGCAGCTTCTCCATACAGTCACGAAGGTCTTCGAAGTCGTCGGTCTCCACCGGGAAAATACCAGCAAACACCATCGGTTTCACTTCTTGGAAACCACGTACCACGTCCGTAGTCGGGTTGGCGATAGTCGTAATGGTGTCGCCTACCTTCACGTCTTTGGCGTTCTTGATGCCCGTAATGATGTAGCCCACGTCGCCGGCCTTTACTTCGGGTTTGGGGGAGAGGGTGAGCTTCATGATGCCCACTTCATCGGCAATGTAGTCGGCATCGGTATGGATGAACTTGATTTTGTCGTTCTTGCGGAGTGTGCCGTTGAATACGCGGAAATAGGCGATGATACCCCGGAAGGAGTTGAACACGCTGTCGAATATCACGGCCTGTAATGGTGCATTGGGGTCGCCCTTGGGTGCAGGTATACGCGAGATGATGCCCTCCATGATGCTCTCAATCCCTATACCCGTCTTTCCACTTGCCAAGATGATGTCCTCGGGCTTGCAGCCTATCAGGTCCACGATTTGGTCGGTTACTTCGGGAATCCTCGCACCATCCATGTCAATTTTATTGATGACGGGAATGATTTCCAAATCATTGTCGAGTGCCAGGTAGAGATTGGAGATGGTTTGTGCCTGAATGCCTTGCGAGGCATCTACCAGCAACAGCGCACCTTCGCACGCCGCCAGGGCACGGGATACTTCGTACGAAAAATCGACGTGGCCGGGAGTATCGATGAGGTTGAGCACATAGTTGGTTCCCTTGTGGAGGTAGTCCATCTGGATGGCGTGACTCTTGATGGTGATGCCCTTTTCACGTTCCAAATCCATGTCGTCGAGCACTTGGGCCTGCATGTCGCGGGCCGAAACCGTATTGGTATATTCCAGCAATCTATCGGCCAATGTGCTTTTACCGTGGTCGATGTGGGCTATGATGCAGAAATTGCGTATGTTTTGCATATGTTGAACTGGGTGCAAAGATATGTTTTAAATGGCTGTAAATGCCGGAGGCCAATGGGTGGCCTTAGTGGGAATGCAAGACGGCTTTGGAGGCCGGCCATACACGTGCCTGCCTCCAAAGCCGTAAATTGAAACCGCCGGATTACGACTTGTAGTCGGCTCGGTCGCGGCCGCGAAGCCTAAAGATGATGCTGAAGATGATGACCAAGATAATGGAGCCTACCGTCGCATATATGATACGGTTCACCAACTCGTTGGACGTAAACGTGAGCATGCCGGCAAATAGCAGATTGCCCAGCCAGCTACCCACAATACCCAAGATAATGGTGACGATCATGCCGAAGCCTTTGCTGCCAACCAGAAACTCGGCAAGCAGGCCCGCCACGGCACCAATGAAGAGGAGGATGAGGAAGCTCTTCCAGTCGTGGGTGTAGTATTGAATTTCGGTTTGCAGCCGCTCTACAAAAGTTGCCAACATCAAAGTGTTCATGATACTAGTATTTTTAATTTGAATGTGAATGTTTGATACAAACTTAGGCAAAAATATCCATTGCCCGCCACTACCTTTCGTTCGTTTTTTAAACTTAACGGAAATCGCTACCGCACTATCTCTTTACTTCCAACCTAAACACCGTTTTCCCGCCATCCATTTGCACGTCTACAAAGTAGATGCCGGATGCAAACGACGAGACATCGAGGGTTCGGGGGCCAACCATCACTGGAATTTGGGTGCGGCCGGTAACGTCATGAACGGCAACCTGAATATCGCCCGCCCCGCCCGTGATGAACACGTGGGACGATGCCGGATTGGGGATCAAGTTGACTGCCGGAGCTGACGGACTAACAGGAACCGCAACTGTTTTTACGAAAATCACTTTATTGCCCATACCCGTAGGTGCAGAGGAACACAAGGTATTGTTCGTCACATCACATTCAATCAGGTCGCCATTGGCTACCGACGACGTGGTATATACGGGTAGGGAAGTTTCGAAAATGAAGTTCTTTTTCCAAATATAGGTGGGTGTTGGCCCACCGTTGGTGACAGTGGCATTGAAGGTGACCGTTGTGCCGGCCATTACGGTGTCGCTCGGGAAGGCATGAATCACCACCACAGGCGTGGCCGATGGGTAGATAAGCGGTATCACCTTGTTGCTCACCACCGTATCGGGTAGGCCGCAGGTTGCAATGCCCCACATGATGCAGGTTACGGTATCGGGAAAGCCCAAGCTGGTGGTAACCAGCGTGTTGGAAGGGCCGCTTTGAACGGAGAAACCGTTTACACGGAAATCATAATTGACTGAAGTGCCGGCATTGGTGGCCATGGCATTGAGCACATAGGTTGTACCTGCACAGGCCCAAGAAGTTCCGCTCAACAATTCCACATCTTTTATCAAGCCCACATCGGCAATAGAGAGCGTGTCAGGCGTGCTCGTTATTGGAAACGCGGCGAGGCCGTAGCCTTTGAAAATTTTATGGGGCACATTGTAGATGGTGAGTGCATTGGTATTGCTGAAATAGCTGTAGGCCGAGTCTGTGCCGCACCCAAAGCCGGAACTATGTGCCGCAGTATCCAGCAGCATCACATAAAGTCTGGCCGCGTTCACAGTTGTGGCAACCAAGGTGTCCGAAATCGTACCTGCGCAAACGTATTGTCCTGTAGGCAGTTGGGCTGCGAAAGTGCAAATGTTGAAGTTTTTCTCCATTTCATAGGTCTTAGCCCATTGCAAATTGCCTCCCGAATCGAATTTGGTGAGCAGTTGCCGCCCAACGGGCGTAAGGAAATTGGAATTATATTGGGGTTCATCAGTGATTCCGGAAATCAGGAATCCGCCGTCGTTGGTGGCAGTCATCCTCGCATAGCCGGGAAATGTGGTGTAGGAGGCGGTGTCGTCATACATCTTGAGCCAAATCGGGCTACCTGAGCGGGTTATCTTCAGCAACCCCAACCCATTGCCGGTTATGCCAATCACGATATTGGAGTCGGCCGTAAGTATGGCATCGTTGCCGAAAACGGAATATCCGGCCACCGCAAATGTGGTCGGGTGGAAGTCGGACCTTACCCATTGAACATTTCCTGATGTATCTGTCTTCACCAATAGTAGGTGCTCTTCAAATTCGCTGTATCGCACAAATCCCTCAAATAGGTAGCCATCGCCAATATTGACGACGTCCGAAAACTGATAGTCATTGCCGCTGAAGGTGCTGTCGATGTTGATAGCTTTGGAAAACAAGGTGTCGCCGGCAAGATTCATTTTCGTTAGCACGGCACCTATGGAGTCTGACGATGTAGCCCAAATCAGGAACTCGGTAGGTGTAACCATTTTTATGGCCGGGTGGGTATACGCAGCATACGGTACGGGCTCCACATAGTATTTGGACCATAAGGCGTTCCCCAACGAATCTGTGGCAAAAACCAGAAACTTGGTGGTGTCCACGGAGGTGCCTGCCGGACTCACCACCGCGGTGGCTACGAGGTTGCCGTTGCCCATTTCCTCTACCACGATATTTGACAGCAGCGACCCCGCGGATGCATAAGTGCGCGCCCAAAGGGTGTCGCCGGTAAGGGGGTCCACTTTCATGAAAATCAGGTTTTGATTGCCGTAGGTGGCGCTCAACGAGCCGGCCACAAGCATCTTTCCACTGGCAAGCATCTTCACATATTTGGCTTGCATGCCCAATCCTGCGGCTTTGTAGCTTTTGGAATAGGTCTGGGCCGAAGCACTGCCTACGAATGAAAACACTGCGGCCAGCAACAACACTATAGAGAAGGCGAAACGTACAATTGATGTTATTTTCATTGGGTAAGACATTTTGTCGCGATAATAATGAATTAAACGTTAAAACGTAGTTTACGAATGGTTATCGCTGCGCAAGCGTTTTGCAAAGGCTTGGAGGTGGCAAAACGGGCGGTTGCTGCTGCCCCGCTTGTAGGTGCAAATAGGCATTTCAAGCTGGAAGCACGGCCATGAAAATGCTCGTTGAAATGTGGTTGCCCGCTTAATGCCATTATTAACACCTTGCCTTCTGCAATCTTTATACCAAATTACTACCTTTGCAAGAGTATGCAGATAGAAGTCCTTAAATCAAAAATCCATAGGGTAACCATCACTGAAGCCAACCTGCACTACATTGGCAGTATTACGATTGATGAAAACCTCATGGACGCGGCTGGGATTATTGAACACGAAAAAGTTCAGGTACTGAATATCGAGAATGGCGAACGCTTGGAGACTTATGTCATCAAGGGCACGCGCGGCTCGGGCATGATATGCATGAACGGCCCTGCAGCCCGTAAGATGACTGTGGGCGACACGGTAATCATCATCTCTTACGCAAGCATGGATTTTGAGAAGGCCAAGACCTTCAAACCCACCCTCATTTTTCCTGGAGAAGGAAACACGCTGTAACCACCCTATGTACCGCTTATGAAAAAAGTCCTGGCCAATGCATTGCAGTATGCACTGTTTTTCGGACTTGGTATATACATCATTTATCACATGCTCCATGAGTTGTCGCCCAAAGACGAGGCCGACTTACTCCATGCGGTATCCAATGTAAACGTACTCTATCTCATACCCATTTTCGTAATAGGGTTCCTATCCCACTTTTTCAGGGCATTGCGGTGGCGGCTGCTGTTGCGCACCATCGATGTGAATCCCACCATCATCAATACTTCCTTTGCAGTATTCATCGGCTACTTCGTCAATTTGGGATTGCCAAGGGCGGGAGAGGTGGCTAAGTGCACCATTTTGGCCAAGTATGAAAAGGTGCCACCCCATAAAATGGTGGGTACCATTTTGGCAGAGCGTGCTTGGGATATCGTGTGCCTCATCCTTATCTGGTTCTTGGCCATTGCCTTGCAGGCCTCCGTTATCAGCAACTACGTGTTGGATTTCGCCCACCGCTTCGAGCACTACGTGAAATTGCATGAAAAGTTTTTTCTGGCTGCCATTGCCGTAGTGTGCATCCTGATTGTGGTTTTGATTATGGTGTATCGCAGGCACCGCGAAAACAAGATTGGCACCTTCATCAAGGAAATGAGCCACGGCGTGTTCTCCATCCTCCGCATGAAGGACAGGTGGGCATTCCTGATGTATACCGTGCTGATTTGGGCCATGTATACCCTTCAGATTTACGTGGGCTTTCTCGGCCTGCCTGCATTGGCAGAGTATCACCTCACCATTTATGCTGCATTGGTTGTATTGGTTTATGGCAGCATAGGTATGATAGTGACGCCGGGAGGCATTGGCATGTATACCCTGCTGGTTGCCGAGATTTTGTCGGCCTACTCGGTAAAAGACATTCCGGCACAGGCCTTTGGCTGGATAGCTTGGGCGGCACAGTCTGTCATCATCGTCATATTGGGTATCCTTTCCTTGAGTTTCATCCACCTCTACAACCGCAAACTGAATGGAAAAGCTGAATTGGATTCAAAGCAAAATATACAGTAAGGCCGACTTGGCGCGGGAGTGCAACGTGTGGCGCATGATGCAGAAGCGCATCGTTTTCACCAACGGCTGTTTCGACATCCTGCACCGTGGCCATCTCGATTTGCTGGCGAAGGCCGCCGACTTGGGGGACATCCTGATTTTGGGTCTCAATACCGATGCATCCGTGCGCCGGTTGAAAGGCGAGGAGCGACCGGTGAACTGCGAAGCAGACCGCGCATTTCAAACCGCATCTTTACTTTGCGTGGATGCCGTTTGCCTTTTCGACGAAGATACCCCGTTGGAACTTATACATGCGGTAAAGCCCGATGTGCTGGTGAAAGGCGGCGATTACACCCCCGATACGGTTGTTGGGGCCGATTTTGTTAAGGCCTGTGGCGGGAAATTGGAAATCATACCTTTGGTACACGGTTACTCCACCACCTCGCTGCTAGCAAAAATTAAGAAATTGTAACTTTATTGTTGCCTTTCCATTACCAATCGGGCTAAATGCTGTTGCACTTGACGGCTTGAATTAAGTTTGAACGTGCATCGGCAACCGGAAATGTGGGGCAGAAGGGTGGTGCCGGGCATGGCTGGTAAAACAAGTATCAACAAAAACAACTCCGATCGAATTATGCCCGTTACGTCGAAACAGACCATCATCAGAGATATCAGTTGGCTGGCATTCAATGCCCGCGTGCTCCAAGAAGCCCGAGATACCCGAAACCATATTCAAGACAGAATCCGGTTTCTCGGCATTTTTTCCAACAACCTCGACGAGTTTTTCCGCGTCAGGGTTGCGGCACTCAATAAAATGGTTTCTCTGGGCAAGGAGGCCAAAATGCACTTGGAGGCCAATCCCGACAAAATCCTGAAGAAGATTCACCAAACGGTGATGGCGCATCAGCAGGAATTTGACGCCACCCTATCAGACATCATTGGCGAACTTGGCCGGAAACAGATTTTCATCAAAGACGAAACCCAACTTTCGGAAGAACAGAAGGCATTTGTCGGGAAAATTTTCGACGCCAAAGTGCGCACGGAGACCATACCGCTCATGATTGAGTCCATCCCGCATGTGCCGTTGCTGAAAGACAAATCGATTTATCTGGCTTGCGTATTGGGCAACTCCCACTCACCCACAGCGCGCCGATATGCGCTCATCGAAATTCCTACCCGTATACTGCCCCGCTTCGTCATTATGCCCTCGGCGGAAGGTACTACCGACATCATTTTGCTGGAAGACATCATCAGGTTCAACCTGAAAGGGATTTTCGGCCCATTTGGCTACGACACATTCTCGGGATACATCATCAAAGTGACCCGAGATGCCGAGCTCGATTTAGACAATGATGTGAACAACAACATTCTTGAAGAACTGGCCAAGGGCTTGAAGAACCGCAAAAAAGGCCGCGCCACCCGCTTCGTTTATGATAGGAACATCGATGCCAATCTGCTGAAGTACCTCACGAAGCGTCTTGGCCTCACCAAGAAGGACAATATGATTCCGGGTGGGCGCATCCACAATTTCAAAGACTTCATCGACTTCCCGCAGAGCATTTTCAACGATATCAGGCCGCGCCAGCAGGCGTTTGTGCATCCCATGCTCAAGCAGCCGTGCCGCATTATGGACATCATCGAGAAACGGGATGTGATGTTGCACCTGCCCTACCACTCCTTTGATTCCGTCATAGACCTGCTGCGCGAGGCCGCCATCGACCCTGCGGTGCAAAGCATCAAGATAACCTGCTACCGACTGGCCAAAAATTCGAAAGTCATCAATGCCCTCATCAATGCCGTGAGGAACGGGAAATCGGTTACGGCAGTGCTGGAACTCAGGGCAAGGTTTGACGAAGAAGCCAACTTGAAATGGAAAGCCTATTTGGAAGAAGAAGGTGTGAATGTCGTGTTGGGCATCAACAACATGAAGGTGCACGCCAAAATATGCGTCATCAAAAAACGAGAGGCCAACCAAACCAAGCAATATGCCTTCGTATCTACCGGCAATTTGAATGAGAATACGGCAGCTTACTATGGCGACCATTGCCTGTTTACCACCAACAAAACGATAATAGGCGACCTGAACCGAGTATTCGAATATTTGGAGAACCCGCTCACCAAGGCGGCATCGCTTGCCAACTGCAAAACCCTGCCGGTATCGCCACTCACCATGAGGCGTTTTTTTCTGAACCAACTCACCCAACAGATTCGGGTAGCGAGGCGCAAAAAGCCGGCATTGGCCATCATCAAACTCAACAGCTTGGTAGACAACATCCTCATAGAAAAGATGTATGCCGCTGCCCGCGCAGGGGTGGACATTAAAATGATTGTGCGGGGCATTTGTGGCGCCCAAACCAAGCAGAAGTCGTTCAAGAATCATCTTAATGGACTGAGCATCATAGACGGCTACTTGGAACATGCGAGGGTTTTCGTTTTCGGGGAAGACAAGACCAGAAAGGTATTCATTTCATCGGCCGATTGGATGGTGCGGAACCTGGACCACCGTATAGAAGTGGCCTGCCCCATATTCGATAAGGACATTCAGCAGGAACTGATAGATATCATGAATATCCAGCTGTCGGAAAATGTAAAAGGTCGGATATTTGACAACGAACAGACGAACCATTACATCGTGCCTGCCGAGGGTGCCCCATCGGTCCGTTCGCAAGAAGCGACATATCTTTATTTAAAAGGAAAAACATATACGGATTGATACTTGCAGCGATAGATATCGGATCCAATGCAGCCCGGCTGCTCATTAACGATGTATCGGTTTATACCGATGGCACCGTGGATTTCACCAAACTCACCCTCTTACGCATACCGCTTAGGTTGGGGTTCGACGTTTTCGATAATGGGGTGGTGTCTGACGAAAAGATTAAGATGCTCGTAGACACCCTCAAGGCTTACAAACTGCTGATGGACATCTATAAAGTGGAGGCCTTCAAAGCATGTGCCACAAGTGCCATGCGCGATGCAGCCAATGGTGAAGCCATCCTCAAAACCATACTCGACGAGACCGGAATAGATGTAGGCATCATTACCGGGCAGGAAGAAGCCAACATCATTTACGAAACCCACATTGCCGAAAACCTGAACGAAAACAAGTCGTACCTCTATATAGATGTAGGCGGAGGCAGCACTGAAATTACACTTTTCTCCAAAAACAAGACCATCTTCAAGGAATCGTTCAACATTGGCACGATACGGTTGCTGCACGACAAAGTGGCCCCGGAACAATGGGAACACATGAAATGGTTTGTGAAAACCTATACCCGCAACTACCTGCCACTCGAGGCAATTGGCACAGGGGGCAACATCAACAAGATTTTTTCGATTTCGAAACGCAAAGAGGGCAAGCCGCTGAGCCTGGAACTGTTGAAAGACTATTATAAGGAACTCTCGGGCTCCTCGTTGGCAGAGCGCAAACACCTGTACCAATTTCGCGACGACCGGGCAGATGTGATTGTACCGGCATTGCAGATATACCTGTCTGTAATGCGTTGGGCAATGGCCGATGAAATATACGTGCCCAAAATAGGCCTTGCCGACGGACTTATCAAAATGCTGTATCGCGATAGGACGGCATTGCGCACGTTGACCCCATAAACCGGAGCGGGTGCCGAAAAAAGACAATCGGATTACAAAAAAATCGTAAGGGCTTCAAAAAAACGTTATTTTTTAGCCATAAACTTATACCTTTGCGCAAAATTTCGGAGCACTGATGAATTGTAAACGCGTTGTATTCTTCCTGATTATCGTACTGGGACTGTCCGGATCCGGACTTTTGGCACGTGCTCAGAGTGGAACACCATCCGGTGAAGGCATGAACTCCACACCTGCGGCGGGTACCCCCGAGAATGGTGAAGGTGGTGAGAAAAAAGGTATCAACATTACCGAAATCGTATTCGGTCACGTTGCCGATTCGCATGAATGGCACTTGTTCAGCATCAGTCACGAAGCTGAAGGTCAAGGCGAAACCGCTATCGCGTTGCCGTTACCCGTACTGGTTTACGAGCCGGGCGTTGGATTCGATGCCTTCATGTCGAACAACTTCGAAGAATGGAAAAAGGCTCCGGATGGCACCAAAATCAGCAACTCTTACGAAGGCTACCACTTGGAAATGAAAATGAAGGAGAAACTCGTTGCAGACAATGGCGCAGCGGTTTACGACCTCTCCATTACGAAGAACGTATTGTCTATGCTCATTGGCGTGTTCCTGCTGTTGTGGGCCATGTCGAAAGTGGCCAAGGCATATAAAGCAACGGGTTCGACCAAAGCCCCATCAGGTTTCCAGAATTTCATTGAAGTGGTGGTGGTTTTCATCCGCGATGAAGTGGCATTGCCCAATCTCGGCAAGAAGTCGGTGAAATACATGCCTTTGCTCCTTACCGTGTTTTTCTTCATTTGGATCAATAACCTCCTCGGATTGCTCCCCGGTGGTGCCAACTTTACCGGCAACATCGCCGTTACGGCCTGCTTGGCTTTGGTGACCTTCATCGTAATGATGGCCGGCAGCACCAAACATTTTTGGAGCCACTTGCTCAACCCACCCGACGTGCCCGTATTGGTAAAGGCGCTGTTGGTGCTCATAGAAATCATGTCGCTGCTCATCAAGCCCGTAGCATTGATGATACGTCTGTTCGCCAACATGTTGGCCGGCCACATCGTAATTTTGAGCGTTATCTGTATGATCTTTATCTTTGGCATGCTTAACAGGTTTGTAGGTTGGGGTTTTGTGCCGGTATCATTGGCTTTTTCGGTATTCATGTTTATGCTGGAGTTGCTGGTAGCCGCCATTCAAGCCTTCGTGTTTACGAACCTTACGGCGGTATTCATCGGGCAGTCTATCGAAGAAGGCCATGGTGATGCCCATGCACATGATGCCAAACACGCACATTGATATAAACGAAAATCGAACATATTTTTAAGACTTTTTCTTTAATTAAAATCCAAACAACATGTCAGTACTGATGAACACAATTATGTTGGCAAGCGATTTGGCCAAAGCCGGTGGTGCTTTTGGTGCAGGTATCGCTGCCCTCGGAGCCGGAGTAGGTATCGGCCAAATCGGAAAAGGCGCAGTAGAAGCTATTGCCCGCCAACCCGAAGCCATGAGCGACATCCGCGCCAACATGATCTTGACTGCAGCATTCGTTGAAGGGGTTGCACTGTTTGCGGTTATCGCAGGCATCCTCGCCATCTTCGTCTAGCCACAACCTAAAACAACTGCATTCAACGCACAGGGCAGCGAATGCAGTTGTTTTAACTACAAACACAATTGAAGTAACAATATCATTTTTAAATTAACACAATAAAGACAGCAGACTATGGATTTGCTTACCCCGGAACTCGGTTTATTCTTCTGGACGCTGATTGCCTTCTTGGCCGTATTCTTCATCCTCCGCAAATTTGCGTGGGGACCCATCCTCAATACTTTGGGTGAGCGCGAAAAAGGGATAGCCGACTCTATCGCATCGGCCGAAAAAGTAAGGGACGAAATGACCAAGCTGAAATCGGACAACGAGAAAACGATGGCCGAAGCCCGTGAAGCGCGCACCCTCATGTTGAAGGAAGCGAAAGAGTTGAAAGACAAAATCGTGAACGAAGCCAAGGAAGCGGCAAAAGTTGAAGCGAATAAAATCATCATCGAAGCCCAACAACAAATTCAACAGCAAAAAATGGCCGCAATGACCGAAGTGAAAAACGAAATCGGGAAATTGGCCGTTGAAGTTGCAGAGAAAATCCTCCGCAAACAGTTGAGCGAAAATGAAGGCCGCGATGCTTACGCGAAATTGCTCGCCGAGAACATCAAATTGAACTAAGGCGGAAACTGCCGCCCATTGCCATGGGTGCAGCATACGCAAAAACGTAAACCATTCAATCCAACTATGGCCTAACCCTCGGGGTGGCCGTAGCCCAAGATACACCATATGCAGAATCCACGTCTCGCCGCGCGCTATGCCAAGTCGCTTTTAGATCTTTCCGTAGAACGGAACTGTCTGGAGGACACGCTTGCCGACATGTACCTACTGGATAAGATATGCAACATGAGTCGCGACTTCGTGAACATGTTGCGTAGCCCCGTCATCACCGGAGACAAGAAAACGGCCATCACCACCCAGATACTCGCAGGGAAGACCCAGGAATTGACCATGGCGTTTTTCAAGCTGCTGATTGCGAAGGGTCGGGAAGTAAGTCTGCCCGAAATTGCTACGGCGTTCATTGCCCAATACAATCAAGCCAAGAACATCACCACCGTTAAGCTTACATCTGCGGCACCGATGGGCGAACAACTCCAAGCCGAAATCGTAAGCAAGGTGCAAACATTCATCAAGGGCAATACCATAGCGTTGAAAACGGAGGTGGACCCCGAGTTGATTGGCGGCTTCGTGATTGAAGTGGGCGACAACCTGTATGATGCCAGCGTAAAGAAAAAATTGCAGGACATCAGGGCAACCGTAGTGGACTACAGCTACGTGAGCAAAATGTAAAAAATGGAAGAACGCCGGGCGACCGGCAAAACAATATTGAAAATCATTCTTAACACAAGAAACAAATCATATGGTTGATATTAAGCCGGATGAAATCTCAGCGATACTGCGCCAGCAGTTGAGCCACGTAGACAGCGCAGCCACTTTGGAAGAAGTAGGTACGGTATTGATGATCAGTGACGGTATTGCCCGCGTGTATGGCATGACAGGCGTGCGTCAGGGCGAACTGGTTGAATTTGAAAACGGGGTAAAGGCTATCGCCCTGAATCTTGAAGAAGACAATGTGGGTGTGGTACTCATGGGTGAGTATGCCACCATCCGCGAGGGCGACAAAGTGCGCCGCACCAACAAAATCGCTTCCATCAAGGTGGGCGAAGGTATGGTGGGCCGCGTGGTGAATACCCTTGGCGAGCCTATAGACGGCAAAGGCCCCATCAAGGGCGAATTGTATGAAATGCCACTGGAACGTAAAGCGCCGGGCGTTATCTTCCGCGAACCCGTAAAGGAGCCCCTCCAAACAGGTATCAAGGCTATCGATGCGATGATTCCCATCGGCCGCGGCCAACGCGAATTGGTAATCGGCGATCGTCAGACCGGTAAGTCGGCCATCTGTATCGATACCATCATCAATCAGAAAGAATTTTATGCTGCCGGCAAGCCGGTATATTGCATCTACGTTGCGATAGGCCAAAAAGCCTCTACCGTTGCGGGTGTAATGAAGACTTTGGAAGACTACGGTGCAATGGCCTATACGACCATCGTTGCCGCATCGGCTTCCGAACCCGCTCCTTTGCAGTTCTATGCTCCATTCGCAGGTGCCGCCATTGGCGAGTTCTTCCGCGATACCGGACGTCCTGCATTGGTCATCTATGACGATTTGTCGAAACAGGCCGTTTCTTACCGTGAGGTGTCGCTGTTGTTGCGTCGTCCTCCGGGCCGCGAGGCCTATCCCGGCGACGTGTTCTACTTGCACAGCCGCTTGCTGGAACGTGCTGCCAAAGTCATCAACAATGACGATGTGGCCAAGAGGATGAACGACTTACCCGAAAGCATCAGGCATATGGTGAAAGGTGGTGGCTCGCTCACCGCGCTCCCCATCATCGAGACCCAAGCCGGTGACGTATCTGCTTACATCCCTACCAACGTTATCTCCATCACCGACGGACAGATATTCTTGGAATCCAACCTGTTCAACTCCGGTATCCGTCCCGCCATCAACGTGGGTATCTCTGTGAGCCGTGTGGGTGGTAATGCCCAAATCAAGTCCATGAAGAAAGTGGCAGGTACCCTGAAACTCGACCAAGCGCTCTACCGAGAAATGGAAGCGTTTTCGAAATTCGGTGGCGACCTCGATGCTGCGACCAAGAACATCATCGACAAGGGAAGCCGCAATGTGGAAATCCTGAAACAAGCTCAGTTCAGCCCTTACTCCGTAGAAAAGCAAGTAGCCATCATTTACTTGGGTACCAACAACTTGATTCGCGAAGTGGCTGTGAACAAGGTGCGCGCTTTCGAAGAAACGTTCCTGCAACAAATGGAAGCCAAGTATCCCGATGTATTGAAGGAATTCAAGAAAGGCAATCTGCCCGAAGACGGCATAGCCAAAATGGTGAAACTGGCTCAGGATTTGATTCCTCAGTATAAAAAGTAATCTCCAAATTTTTGATAAACGTCGAGGGCTCCATTATTTGGAGCCCTCGACGTTTATCAAAAATTGTGGTTATGCCGTCAAT
>CAIVHI010000374.1 GCA_903905685.1 uncultured Bacteroidota bacterium
CTCCACGCCCGCATCGCCAGAGGATGTCCGATACGGTAAATAGCACCGGAACTATTCGCGGAAGCTACCTACGCGCAATTTTCAGGTATATTTGTTGTTTAACCCGAAATGGAATCGTTCTCAATACCAATTTTCCGCCGTGCGCCGCGCCTGTTTGAGCAACTGCTATTGTTTTTTGTACTCCTCCCGGCAATTTCCAACGCACAAACCGATAAATCTCTCCTCTGGCGGATATCGGGCAATGGTCTATCGCAAAGTTCCTATCTGTTCGGCACCATCCACCTTATTTGTGCCGATAAATTTTTATGGACACCGGCTATGGAGTCGGCTTTCGGAATTTCCGATAAAGTATGCTTTGAGCTCGACCTCAGTGATGGCAGTATGATGGCCGATGCTGCCGCCCAAATGGTTGACTTATCGGGCAAGAAGTTGAAGGATTACTTTACTGTAGAGCAATATGCAAAGCTTACCGATTATTTCCAAGCCCATGGCGGAATAGACTTGGTGCAAATACAACAAATGAAACCCTTTGTCCTTCAAATGTTCATGGTCTCTAAGTCTACAGGCTGCGACAAGCCGGTATCTTATGAGGATAGCTTAATGAAAATGGCCAAAGTGCAACATAAGCCCATTATGGGGCTCGAGGTGGTGAAGGAACAAATAGACGTGTTGGAAAGGACGCCAACTGAAAAAGTCGTTGCGGATATCCTCAAGGGCATATCGACCCCCGAGGCGGTGGATGACGGCTATGATAAGATGGTGGAGGTGTATGTAAAACAAGATTTGCCCGAACTATATCGTGTCACTACCACCGACTCAAGCTTGAAAGACGATTTGGGGGCTTTTTTGGACGAACGCAATAAAAAGTGGATTGTCAGGATGGTAGACAAAATGCCCCAAGCGTCTACCTTCTTCGCGGTAGGTGCAGGGCATCTTTATGGAGCCAATGGGGTCATAAACCTCTTGAAGCAGGCAGGCTACATGGTAGAACCTGTTTGGTGACTTAAGTACCGTGCCACACGCAACAAAATGGAGAAGTGTTAGAGTTTAAGAATGGTAAATTTGGACCCTGCTTCAAAAGCCTTGCTAAAATAATATGAAACGATACCGGTACTTATTGTGGATTTTGGCCGGATTGTTGGTTGCGTTACTGTTTTGGTTTGCCCGTATCGTTTTTCCCCTGGCGGGGAGCGATTCCGTTGTGTTTCTAGTACCCGCTTTGTCCTATGCCCAGAACGGCAATCTGCTGAATCCGTTATATTATGTTGGGCGGCTCACGGGTGGCTCGCGTACCGATTTGTTCAATTATTATGTGCCGCTTTTCCCCATGCTCACGGGTATGCTGGGCCGGTTTAGCCCTAACGTGGCGGGGTGTTTTACGGTTTCGGCTGTGTTTGGTGCCCTAAATATTTCGATTTTGACTAGGCAGTTCTCGAAGTCGGCTGTCTCATCCCGTTCAGTTAAAGGGTTTGTCTTTATGTGTTTGGCCGTCACCTATGCAGCCACTTATTTTTTCCCCACCATTGGTCGACCGGAAATTTTGAGTGCGTTTTGGATTGCTTGTATTTACGTGGTCTATCAGCACCGTAAATCGCTTCAACCCATTGTATTCAACCTTGCGATATCAGGCCTGCTTGCTTTGGCACTCGCCACCCAAATTACGGCTTTTGTTTTTTCTTTTCTTATTTTACTCCTTGCCGAATTGTTGGAGCAGGCCGACATAGGTTCGGTGCTCGCGCGAAATTTGTTACGGACCGGGACTGCCATGTTGATCGCTTTAGGTATACTTGCGTTGTCACCCGTCGGCATTTTGCCAACCCTGAAGGGTGTGTGGCTACACACCCAGTTGGTTTTCAACCGTCAAGACCGAAGTCCATTTCTTTACCTCTATTATTGGATGCTATCGTCCGTCAATTTCGGCTTTATAATATTGGTTGCTACCACCGCTGCGTTTTTCCTTCAAGAACTATGGGTACAATGGCCCCATTTTGCCCTAGTTCGCCGCGCCGCTGTCATAATTGTACTACTGGTTATTTTGGGCTGCACGTTGAAATTGGTATGTTATACGTCGCCAACGGTCTACAACGCCACCCAGTTTATCGTTCCGATTTTAGCCTACCTGTTAAGGTCGCTTTTTGCTTGCGGCAGTAGCCTATTTCGTTGCTTTAAATGGCCGGTAGCAGCAGTATGGGTTTGGGGTGTGGTCATCTTGGTACGTACGGTAACTTTGGGTATAGATTACCGTGCCGACGGTCGGGACTTCGATACTATGGCCCCAAAGTTCGATTCGGTAGTCAAGGCCAATCCGGGGTGCTACGTTACCTCGGGCCTTTGGTCGTTGTCGTCTCAACCTTTCGGGCTTAAAATCCACCACGACGATAGGTTGATTTCAGGCGATGTCATCGTGGTTCAAAATGCCTATGAATGGATAAAGCCCGAGGTGTTGCAACATTGGAGACTGATATATGATTGCCGGGTGCCTCGCGCCAAAATGTGGATGGGGATGCCGGTAAGGCATCCCCAAGGTTATACATTTGCAATATATCGGGTGCGTTAAACCCCTAAATTGACTTGGGGTACTACCTCAAATCCCATAAATAGCTTTACCTTCACTCTTCTAAAACACGCATCATGAAATATCTACCCCTCCCATCATCGCTTTTTGAGCAGAACAGGCACAGATTCACCAAGAAGATGAAGCCCAATTCCGTAGCTGTTTTCCCTGCCAATCCCACTTTCCCGAAGGGGGGCGACGGTACCTATGGCTACAAGCCAGATGCGGACGTGGTTTGGCTTTCGGGCATTGTACAGGAAAAGACGATAGTGGTGCTTTATCCCGACAATCCCGATAAGGCCATGCGTGAAGTGCTGGTGTTGTTGCAGCCCAACGAATTGCTGGAAAAATGGGTGGGTCACAAACTCCGTAAGGATGAGGCAACGGCCATATCGGGAATAAAGAATGTGCAATGGCTGGACGGATTTGACACGATGTTGCAGGTGATGATGAACAGTGCCGACCACGTATACCTCAACTCCAATGAACATAATAGGTTGGATACGGAGCTGATGCGCACCGACCTCGCGTTTGTGAGGGATGTAATGGCCAAATACCCGCTACACCGCTATGAGCGTGCGGCCAAAATCATGAAGGAGTTGCGCTGCATTAAGACGGCCGAAGAGATAGAAGTGACGAAGATGGCGGTCGACATCACCCGCAAGGCTTACGAGCGGGTGTTGAAATTCATTACTCCCGGCGTTATGGAGTATGAGGTGGAAGCCGAAATCACCCATGAGTTCCTCCGTAACCGCGCCACTGGTCATGCCTATGGCTGCATTTTGGCATCGGGCGACAGGGCAAGGACCCTACACTATGAGGAGAACAATGCCGAGTGTAAGGATGGTGAATTGATACTCATGGACTTCGGTGCCGAATACGGCAACTACAATGCCGATATGACGCGTACCATTCCCGTAAACGGCAAGTTTACCAAGCGCCAAAAGGAAGTTTACAATGCGGTTTTGGCCGTTCACAACCACGGCAAGAAGATATTGAAGCCGGGCATTATGTTCCCCGACTATGTAAAGAGCATCAACGA
>CAIVHI010000375.1 GCA_903905685.1 uncultured Bacteroidota bacterium
GATGAAGCCTACATCTTCGTCACCAAGAAAGTCCTGTTCAATCTCATAGGCCGCCCCGCCGCTTGGTTCGACAAACACATTGTGGACGGGTTCATGAACTTGATGGCCGACCTCACCGAAATCGTATCCTTCCTCATTCGCCGACTGCAATCGGGCAAGCTGCAAAGCTATGCAGCCGTGTTTTTTGCAGGTATACTGGGGTTTGTGTTGGTATTCATGTACTGGTGGAAGTAGGCCGGGAAAAGTAAAAACGCAACGTTCGAAGAAACAAGAATCATTAAAGTATCCCGATAGGCACAAACGAACTACACAACAGTTTGGGCACGCTTGGGAGGATGGAGAAAAAATAGAAAAATGATGAACCTCAGCATCTTGATAGTCATACCGCTACTTACGGCGGTTGGCGTTTTGGCCGCTCCCAAGCCGGGGCAGGTCAAAGTGGTGTCGCTTTTGGGCGCATTGGCCCAGTTGGGCTATTCGTTTTACCTGCTTACCCGGTATCTCGCCGTACGGGCATCGGGCAATACCGACCAAATGCTGTTTCAAGACCGCCACACTTGGTTTCACGTACCCGGCTTCCTCAATATCGACTACTATGTAGGGGTAGACGGCATTTCGATATCGATGATTCTGCTCACCGCCGTCGTAGTGTTTGCAGGTATGCTGATTTCGTGGAACGTCGAAAAGATGGTCAAGGAGTTTTTCTTCTTACTGGTGCTGCTGAGTATTGGAGCCTATGGTTTCTTCATTTCTCTCGATTTGTTTGCCATGTTCTTCTTTCTGGAAGTGGCCGTGATACCCAAGTTCCTGCTCATCGGCATTTGGGGCAGCGGCAAAAAGGAATACAGTGCCACCAAGCTGGCTCTGATGCTGATGGGCGGCTCGGCGTTGGTATTGATAGGCATGTTGGCCCTGTATTATGCCACGAACGCCGGTGCCACCGGGCATACCTTCGACCTCATGCAGATTGCCCACATGAACATTCCCGTTGATGCCCAGTACTTCATCTTCCCCTTCCTGTTTGTAGGGTTTGGCGTATTTACGGCCATGTTCCCTTTTCACACTTGGGCACCCGATGGGCACTCGTCGGCACCTACCGCTGCATCCATGTTTTTGGCCGGCATCTCCATGAAGTTGGGGGGCTACGGCTGCCTGCGCGTTGCCGCCTACTTACTGCCCGAAGCGGCGCACTACTATTCGGGCTACATCATCTTGCTGTCTACCATAGCCATCATCTATGGGGCATTCGCCACGCTGATGCAGAAGGATTTGAAATACATCAATGCATACTCGTCGGTAAGCCACTGCGGATTCGTGATATTCGGTATAGGGATGCTCACCCGCACCTCTATCAACGGTGCAGTGCTGCAAATGGTGTCGCACGGGTTGATGACGGCCCTGTTCTTTGGTGCCATCGGCATGGTTTATGAGCGCACCCACACCCGCATGGTGGCCCAACTCGGCGGCTTGCTGAAGACGATTCCCTTCATTATGACGGTTTTCATGATTGCCGGCCTGTGCTCCCTCGGTCTGCCAGGCCTTAGCGGTTTTGTGGCCGAAATGACCGTATTCTCCGGCGCATGGCAAAACCCCGACACCTTCTCCCGCACCGCAACCGTACTAGCCTGCGCATCAATCGTGGTGACTGCCGTCTACACCCTGAGGGCTGTGGGTGCCACCGCCATGGGCCCCATTAAAAACAAGCACTTCTTTGAATTTGGCGACGCCGGCTGGAACGAGAAATTGGCATCGGTCGTGCTGCTCGCCAGCATCCTTGTCATAGGCATTGCACCATTTTGGATCAACGGACTGATTTCCCCCGACACCGCCCACATCATGGAAAACGTTGCAAGGGGCGCAATCGCCAAATAATCAACCACAAACAGGACTAACTCCCGATATATGAACATCGACTTCTTGATATTGATGAAGCCCGAATTGATGCTGATAGCGCTCATATTCATACTGCTGACCATCAAGGTTTGGGACGGCATCAAAAGCAATGCGGCACTGCTCACCATCGCCAACTTCCTCATGCTCCTGAACGTGGCGGCCGGCTTTGTGGGCAATGGCACCGGCACGCTGTTCAACGGCATGTACATGACCGGCGACCTCATAGCACTGGAAAAGAACATCCTCAACATCGGCACCTTCCTCATCTTCCTACAGTCCTACGACAGCCTCAAGAAGCACAAGCACTTGTTGGAATTCTATATCCTGATTGTAACCACCCTGATGGGCATGGAATACATGATATCGGCCGGCAACTTCCTGATGTTCTTCTTGGGTCTCGAACTGGCCTCCATACCATTGGCCGCACTGGCCAATTTCGATACCGAAAAGCCCAAATCGGCCGAGTCGGGCGTAAAGCTGATTTTGTCGTCGGCATTTGCATCGGGCATCATGCTGTTCGGCATCTCCATGCTATATGGCACCACCGGCACCCTCAATTTTGCCGAAATGTCCATGCGCCTTAGTGCAGCCAGCCAGCTCCAAATTTTCGCGTTCATCGTGGTTTTCGCCGGATTTGCCTTCAAACTTTCTGCCGTGCCCTTCCACCTGTGGACGGCCGATGTGTATGAGGGCGCACCCGTGGCCGTGACCGCCTATTTGTCGGTGATATCGAAGGGGGCTGTGGTGTTTGTGTTCGGCTCCATCCTCTACAAACTGTTTGCCGGCTATGCGGGTCTGTGGTACAACATGTTGTCGCTCACCATTATGCTCACCATAACCGTGGGCAACCTGTTTGCGCTGCGGCAGGAAAACATCAAGCGGTTCCTGGCGTTCTCCTCCATTACCCAAGTGGGCTACATCTTGCTGGGTATCTCGGCCGGCACGGGGCTCGGTATGGCCTCGGCGGTGTTCTTCATGATTGTGTACGTGTTCTCCAACTTGGGGGCATTCGGCATCGTGTCATGGATTGCCGACAGCACGGGTAAGGAAAACATCAGCGACTATAATGGCCTTTATGCCAACAACAAATTTGCATCGTGGATACTCGCGCTGTCGTTGTTTTCGTTGGCGGGCATCCCGCCAACCGCCGGTTTCTTCGCCAAGATGTTCTTGGTGACGGCGGGTGCCGCGCGCGGTAACTACCTCTTGGTAGGGCTGGCAGCACTCAACATGGTCATTTCCCTCTACTACTACCTGCGCGTAGTGCGCGCGGTATTTATCGAGAAAAACGAGACCCCGATTGGCAAGCTGGAAAGCAGCTTCCTACCCAAGGTGGCCATGGCCGTTTGCGTTGCGGGCATTGTGGGCACGGGCTTCGTTACCGGTTTTTTTGAATACATCAATACACTAACAGCAAGATAAAATGGCGCTCAATCCGAATCATACTTTTGAAGACCTGGAGGACATAAAATGTTCCATCGTTGAAAAGAACTGCACACCGGAGCGGGTGGATTTTTTAAAGAAACTGTTGGAACACAACAAGTTTGAAGTAGTGGTTGCCAAGAGCCCGCCCCCCAAGGCCGCCAAGCCGGCACCCGCACCCAAGCCCGCCGCCCCACCGGCCGACGGAGCGGAGCCGTCCGCTGCCGCCCCTGCCGCACCTGTAGTGGAAGCGCCCGCTCCACCCCCGCCACCCGATACCTACACCGTAGGCGTCACCAACCTGACCTTCAGCCCCATCAACGCCATCTTCAACCGCGAGCTCGTCGCCCCCGACGGCAAAGTCGTCACCCGCGAATACTGGAAGCAGCAGGAGGTAGTGGCGAAGGAGGAGGAATGGTATTGGAGGAGGTGAATGGGGGGCTTTGAGAGCGAGAATGAGAGCGAGAACGAAAGCGGAGATTGGAAATAATTTTGACTTTGCCAGGTGTGAAAAAGAATGTCCAATTTTTTGGGACAGTACTAAAACTGGGGATTATGGGGAAACACGAAACGAAATGCGTCATTCGACA
>CAIVHI010000376.1 GCA_903905685.1 uncultured Bacteroidota bacterium
ACCGACACCAACTATAAAAACCAACTCCTAAGCTGGGCGCAGCGGCTCAACAAGACCATCGTTTTCGAAAGCTTGGAGGAAAAAGTGGAAGGTACACGTAAGCTGTTCACGATTGGTGTGATGGTGGACGGTGAACTATTGATATCCGGCAACGGCTACAACAAAAAAGAAGCAGGGCAGGTTGCAGCCCAAAAAGCTCTAGAAGCGATAGGGGAGTTGACCCAACATTGATTGCAGACTGCCCATTTCCGTTTTCCTTTACGGACGTAATTGAATCCGGATTCAAATCGTTGAATTCCATTTTCTTTGCCCAAAAGTAGTTGATAGATGACAGCCACGAGGAACGTGCGTGTTGCAGGTTTGGATGCCATCAGGTTTTTGATGGCCGTCGTCGTCATGTTTTCACATGCGGGCTCCGGGTTTAGACGTTCGTTGATCATTGATGGTCAACCCTTTACAAGCTACCTGTCGCAAGCCGTGGGACATGTGTTTTGTGGGCCCGCGGCCGTAGCCGTCTTTTTCCTACTCTCCGGTTTTGTCATTCACCATCCCCAGGTTTATGCCGAGCGGTTGAACGTGGAATCCTTTCTCATACGGCGGTGGGTGCGGGTTGCATTACCCCTAATCGTTATCTCGGCAGTTGCCATTTACTTTGGAATTTTCAAGTTGTTGCCTGTATGGAGCCTGTATTGCGAATTGATTTACTATACCCTCTATCCGTTATTGTTTAGAAATGGGCGTAATTGGAAGCACGTATTTTGGGTAGCTTTGGGGCTCTCTATACTTTGTCAAATTGTCTATTTTACTGAAAACCAATTTATTAAGTCTTACCACCTTGGCTTATTGTTCAATAAGGCATGGTGGTATCTACTCCAATCGGCAATCAATTTTCCGTGTTGGATACTGGGTGTCATGCTCGCCAACGGCATTGCCCGCCATCCCGACCGTTGGCGGGTGAAGAGAATGACCGCTTTGAGATTGGCAGCTTTTTTGGGTTCGGTAGTTATGTTGGTCCTTAAAGCCCATTTCAATTGCAATTACACCTATACTGTAGTACCGTTTTCGGTGGGCGCGCAATACTGGCTTGGGGCGGAAATCCTCAGATACCGAACTCGACGTCCCAACGGGATAATGGAGTATGCGGGAAAGGCATCGTATTCCCTCTACCTCTGCCACATGGTATGTTTCCATTTTGCCCCGGCCATACCCCATCATTTCGGCATTGCATACTGGTTGAAAATTGGTTTGGCCCTCCTTGGCGCGGCATTATTTTACATCGTGGTGGAGGCTCCTTCGCATCGGTTGGCCCGTTGGTTGGGCTCGCGGGTTTAACGACTTTTTTTATCAGGCTATTTCCAAACGATACTTAATGTATTCATTCTCGGTAAAAAACTTCACCATGTCATCGCTGAAGCCAAACTTGGATTGAGCGGTTTTTAGGCGCACGCTATAGTCGGTTTCTTCATCTGAGACATAAATGATAACTTCCGTTCCACCAGGATTGTTTTTGACAGATGTTTCAAAAAAACGTAGGCAGTCATCACTCAATTTGCGGAGGGGGATAGAGATGTGCAGTTTCTTCGCCAATATCTTCCGTGCGTCGTCCAGCAACATGATGTTCTGCACCTGAAATGCGGCACCTGGGCGAAAGCGCTGCTCGTCATAAACGCCTTGAAGCATTACTTTTTGGGCATTGGCCATAAAGTTGCCAAATTTCACATAGTCGTTATTCCAGAGCGTGATTTCGCGGCTGCCGGAGAAGTCGTTCACCTGCATTTTCCCGAATTTGGCACCCTTCTTGGTCACCATATGTTGCACCTCGGTAAGGTAACCGGCAATCTTTATAGATTTTCCTTTAACGGCCTCCAAATCGCTGATGGGGGTAATCCCCAAATTGTCCATCTCGAATCTATAGCCATCAAGCGGATGGGCACTCAAGTATAGGCCCACCACTTCTTTTTCGCGTTCCAAAAGCTCGTGCAGTCCCCATTTCTCACATTCTGGCATGGCGGGTGGCTTAACATCGGGCATGGCCACTTCTCCAAACAGGCTATTGGCAGTGAATGTGTTGCTGGCTTGGAAGCGGTTGGCAAACTTCACCAGTCGTTCTATTCCCGTTTGAGGGTCGGATGCGGGTACATGGAAATACTGGGCGCGATGCATCTCGGTAAAGCAATCCAGTGCACCTGCCAAGACCATGTTCTCCAATGTCTTTTTACTTACGGCACGTTGGTTTACCCGGCGCACCAATTCGAATATCGATTCAAACGGGCCGCCCGCTTCGCGCTCGGCAATGATGTCGTCTACTGCGGCTTCGCCAACGCCCTTGATGGCATTTAGACCGAATCGCACCACCGATTTTCGAGCTACTGCAAAGCCTTTCAGGCTTTCATTCACGTCGGGTCCCAACACGGTGAGCCCCATGCGGCGGCATTCCTCCATGTAGAATTTGATTTTGTCGGTATTGCCCTGGTTGCTGTTCAACACTGCCGCCATATACTCAGCGGGGTAGTGCGCCTTCATGTAGGCCGTTTGATAGGCCACAACGGCATAGCAGGTGGAGTGCGATTTGTTGAACGCATATTGTGCAAATGCCTCCCAGTCGGCCCAAATTTTCTCCAGCTTGTCCTTGGGGTGTCCTTTGGCGGTCGCCCCCTCCAGAAACTGGCTCTTCTTGTAATCGAGGGTCTTCTTGTCTTTCTTACCCATAGCCTTCCGCAGCGTATCGGCATCTCCCCGAGTAAAGCCGGCCAGCTTGCGCGAGAGCAACATGACCTGTTCCTGATATACGGTGATGCCATAGGTTTCCGCAAGGTATTCTTCCATATCGGGAAGGTCGTAAGTGATGGCTTCCTGCCCGTGCTTGCGCTTGATGAAGTTGGGAATGTAGGCCAGCGGACCCGGACGGAACAGGGCATTCATGGCAATCAAGTCGGCCAACCTATCGGGTTTCAAGTCTTTCAGGTACTTCTGCATGCCCGGGCTCTCAAACTGGAAAGTGGCTGTGGTCTCTGCCCGCTGGTACAATTGGAACGTCTCCACGTCATCGAGCGGCAACTCATCCAAGTCAATGGTTATTCCATAGTTACGTTGTATAAGCTCGATGGTGTCTTTAAGTATGGTCAGGTTTTTCAACCCCAAGAAGTCCATCTTGATTACACCTGCACTTTCTATCACATTACCCTCGTATTGCGTTACGAGCAGGTCGTTGTCTTTCGATGTGCAAACGGGTAGCAGGTCTGTAAGGTCTTGGGGGGCAATAATGATGCCCGCAGCGTGAATGCCGGTATTGCGCACCGACCCCTCCAGTTTCTCTGCGGCTTTCAACACCGTGCCTTGCAGGTCGTCGCCGGCATAAAGCTCCCTAAGTTTGGTCACCAAGTCCACTTCTTCACTACCCAGACCTTCTTTCGATTCTAGGCCACCATCGCCCTTAATTTCGGCATGGAGCAGGCGTTTCAGGGTGATTCCGGGTTTTTCGGGCACCAGCTTGGCCAAGTTGTTGGCATCGGCAAGGGGGAGGTCCATAACTCGCGCCACATCTTTAATGCTGCTTCGTGCAGCCATGGTGCCATAGGTAACAATTTGAGCCACTTGGTTTTTGCCATATTTACCCACTACATAATCAATCACTTTTTGTCTACCCACGTCGTCAAAGTCCGTGTCTATATCGGGCATACTCTTTCGGTCGGGATTCAAAAACCGTTCGAACAGCAGGTTGTACTTGATGGGGTCGATATTGGTTATGCCGATACAGTAGGCCACTGCCGAACCCGCGGCCGACCCGCGGCCGGGCCCAATATATACGCCCAAGTTGCGGCCTTCTTTAATGAAATCGCTCACAATGAGGAAGTAGCCGGCAAAGCCCATGGTTTTGATGGTGCCCAATTCGAAGGTGATGCGCTCTTCCACTTCAGGCGTAATTTCCTTGTACCGGGCCTTTGCCCCCATCCAAGTGAGATGCTTCAGGTACTCGTTTTGGTCGTTATGGAACTCCTCGGGAACAATGAAGTGGGGTAACAGGATGTCGCGATCCAGTTTCAGTGGCTTGATCTTGTCTACAATCAATTGGGTATTATCCAGAGCGGCGGGATGGTCCTTGAACAATACCTCCATCTCGGCACCTGTTTTGAAGTAAAACTGGTCGTTATAGAAAGCAAACCTTCCGTTCTTAGGTTGAGCCTCATCGTCGTCGCCCAGTTCCTTCCACTTGGGGTCGGCCTGTTTTGCACCTGTGTTGATGCACAACAAGATGTCGTGCGCCGCCGCATCGCCTCGGTCCACATAGTGGCTGTCGTTGCTGGCAATGACGGGTACGTTGTATTTCTTCGCAAAGCGCAGCAATACCTCATTCACCTTGTTTTGGTCGGGAATGTCGTGGCGTTGCAATTCAATGTAGTAGTCTTCGCCAAAGAGGTCGAGCCACCAATTGAACACCTTTTCGCCCTCAGCTTCGCCCTTACGCAAAATGGCGCGAGGCACCTCGGCCGCAAGACAGCAAGTGGTTGCTATAAGGCCTTCATGATGCCTTAAAATCAACTCTTTATCTATTCTTGGGTACTTACTGTATAGCCCATCTATAAAACCCAAGGAGCACAGTTTCACCAGGTTTTTGTAGCCCACCTCGTCCTTAGCCAACATGAGTTGGTGGAACCTGACGTCTTTGTCATCCTTCGAGAAT
>CAIVHI010000377.1 GCA_903905685.1 uncultured Bacteroidota bacterium
AAAAAGAAGAGTAGGAAATGAAAATGAGTTTGTTAATACAATATCTCAATTAGACTCTTTTAAGTTATTGCCATTAATAGAGTATTGCAAAATTAGAACGGAATTAGGCGAAAATATCGAGCCTCAACAATTGTATAGATTTTCTTCTTACCTGTATAACTTATCAAGACAAAGTACAGTCACAAAAGGCATTAACGCCGCATGTATTAATGCTATAAAAATAGCTAATGAAATTGCTCATATATCAGAAGATGTTGCTCAAATTGTGAATGTTAAAAGGGTATCTACAACTCTTTTAACACAGGAAGAAAAGTTTAAGTTTCAACTGTATTTACATAACAGCACATCTAGTTTGAGAGAAAATATTGAACAGTTGTTTTGGAAAGCAGAAGATTTAAAACTCAATAATGGCAGGATTATTCATTTAATTCAGGCTTCTTATTTTACAGATAATAGTATTCAGTCATATGTATTTGAAAAGGATTTTAAGAACTATTTACTAACGGATTTTGATTTTTCTAGCTTCTCAAATTGGCTTGAAAAATATATTCACTTAACTAACGGGAGCAATCAAAATATACCTGAAAGAGTTTGGGGTAATTTATTACAAACAACTTACTATTGGAAACAGCCATATGGCTCATATAAATCTATTGTTTGCATTGCTTCTGACGACTATTGCATCAAAAGTCGTGAATTTTTAAAAATGGTTATTGATTTAGATATTACGCGTTCGCAGCAACAATATCTCTCAAAATTGGAGCATGATTATTTCCTTAATTACTCTACTATAGACGATATTATTAAAGAGGCAGATCCCAAACGGCAATTGTTTATTTTCTTTGTATTAATTTATAAAAAGGATTCTGAATTTTTTAGAAATAAAGGAAGAAATTATGTGCTTTACAATAATCCTCCATATTTGAATTCACTTTTTGACATTAAATATCGATTTGAGCATTTCTCAGAACGCTGGGGTGGAGCTGAATGGCGATATTTAGTCTCTGATAGAAATGATGTAAAATATTTAGCCAGTCTTTTAGATGGTACTTTTTGGCAATAAAGTAAACATTATCTTTAACCTATGTCCCACGAATACTCCGAAGACCACCTTATAGAATCCGCCACACAGCAAGTGTTGGAAGAGCTGGGCTGGCAGGTAGGCTATGCCTGGAAGCAGGAGACCTATGGGCAAAACGGATTGTTCGGCAGGGAAAACAAGAGCGAGGTAATATTAAACCGGTACCTGCTGTCGGCATTACAGCGGCTTAATCCCGGCTTGCCAGCTAAAGCTTATGAAGATGCTGTAGATAAGATCAACGAAAGAAATGCCGATAAAACCTTTGGCCGCACCAACAAAGAAAAATATGAGCTGCTCAAAAATGGTATTACGGTTAGCTATACCAACGCCAATGGCGAAATAGAAAAGCTCAAATTACGTGTATTCAATTTTGATGATCCGACCCAAAATCATTTCCTGGCTGTACGGCAGTTGGAGATAGTAGGGGAACTCTATAACCGCAGGCCCGATGTAGTAGGCTTTGTAAATGGTATACCGCTTGTATTCTTTGAGCTGAAAGCCCATCGTACAGACCAACGAAATGATTATAATGACAACTTTACCGACTATAAAGATTCCCACAATGCTCTTCACCAACTACCACCCTCTCGATGCCACCATCATCAGCCTTTCCTCAGAATTCGGTTGCCCGATAATCGGCGGGACGGGATTGGAGGTTTTGTTGAACCATTATGGGGCGGTGCATAGGAGGGTGCGGTCGGACAACGATATCGATTTCTTGGATGTCGACCATGACGGTACTGCACGGTTGATGAAGCGATTGAGGAAGTTGGGATTCGATAGCGGGCGTTGTAGTGCGGATGATGCCATGGTGACGTTTTCACGTCCCGGCATTGAGGTGGATATCTTGTTGGATGGTGGTGGGGTGGCTCCGAATGCCGATGTATTCGGTAGCCACTTGGCGAAGGTGGGGCAATTATTGATATTGAATGAATGCGGTATGCTGTTTTCCAAACTCACCCGAGTCATAGACCTCCAAAATGGCTTGGACTCAGGCTTTGGCGGCAATACCGCGACTTCGTCGGCCGCCGCGAAAATCAAGCATGATTTGGGGGATATGGCTTTACTGAAGCTGCTGATGGCGCAGCGGAATTCCTATGCAGAATACCGCTCCTTGGTTGAAGCATTTGCGCCTCCCTCGCTATCTTTCGATGGTGACGAACCTGAGCCCTCCCCTTATTTCACGCTCCTGTATTAGCCCTACTCCAAATTACCCCTAACTTTGCCATATGGTGGAGGCAGTCGCTTTTCCTTCGGGTGTGGTGCAATTGGCTTTTGGAGGTGGTTTGGAACCATTGCTTACCGGGGCCGGCAAAGTGGTCATGCTCACCAACGAGCATGTAGCCCGCCTGTATCCCGAGCAGTTTGCCGGCAGACAAACCATCGTGTTGCCCCCCGGCGAAAACACGAAGGATGTTGCGACAGTTGCACGGGTGGCCGAGGAGTTGTTGGCGCTGGGTGCCGGCCGAGATGCACTGCTGGTGGCCGTTGGCGGAGGGGTGATAACAGATATTGGCGGCTTTGCCGCGTCCATTTTCATGCGTGGCATCCGCTTCGGCTTCGTTCCCACTACGTTGCTCGGCATGATAGATGCCGCCCTTGGCGGAAAGAACGGGGTGAACCTCAACCTGCACAAAAACATGTTGGGCACCTTTACCCATCCTGCTTTCATCTATTTCGACCCCAAATGGCTAAAAACGTTGCCTACCGTGGAGTGGAGCAATGGCTTTGCCGAAATCATCAAGTATGGCTTTATTGCCGACAAGAATTTATATGACGAGTTGCACTCGGGCTTTCTGGGAGGCTACCGCGAAGACCCCGATGCCGCATCCAACCTCATAAGGCGATGCGTAGACATCAAAGTAGACACCGTGGTGCGCGACGAGAAGGAGAAAAACATCCGCAAACTGCTGAACTACGGCCATACTGTGGGCCATGCCGTAGAGACGCTGTACGACCTCCCCCACGGCCACTCGGTGGCAGTGGGTATGGTAGTGGCAGCTATGGTATCGGAGCAAGTCACGGGGATTGTCGGGTTGGAACAACTTACGGTGTCCCTTCTGGACCGCTATTACCTACCCACCTACATCAAAATAGACCCCGCTAACGTCACGGCGCTTTTGCGGGCCGACAAAAAACGGAGGGGCGATGCCGTAGACTTCATCGTTTTGGAAGCGGTAGGGCGCGCGGCCATCCACACCTTGCCTTTTCAGCTCATCCACGAAACCCTACAGGCATATGTGGGCCGTAGTTGAGCCGGGGAGTTTGCGCGGCACTTTGCAGGCTCCACCCTCCAAGAGCTATGGGCAGCGGGCCATTGCGGCAGCGTTGCTGATGCC
>CAIVHI010000378.1 GCA_903905685.1 uncultured Bacteroidota bacterium
GTCGCTGCCTTTCTCGAAGTGGATGTCGCGGTTGAGCACGAAGCGTTTGTACTCCTGCTGGTAGGTAAAGTAATGCTTGTCGAGCTCCTTCACCATAGCCTGCACTTGCTGAATCTTGTTCAATTGGTCTTCAGTCACTTTCTGCTGGAGTTTCAACTGAACGAAAGTCAGGATATATAACACCAACATGATGAAGAAAAGGCTCGTCATCAGGTCGGTATAGCTCGGCCAAAAAAAGTTCGACTCCTTCGATTTCATCGCTGTGTCCTCCCTCTCCCCAAACCCGATTTGATGCTGTTGGAGATTTTATCAGCCAGAGTTTCTTTCTTGCTGATTTCCAATACAATTTGCTCCAACGACTTGATGTGTTCCATCAACGATTTCAGGTCGGTATGCAGGCTGCCAATCTGCCCGGCCGATACCAGCTTGATTTGGTACACTTCTTTTTTGATATCTTCCAAACTGCTTAGGTTGTCGAGCTTCTTCCATTTTTCAGGATACTCGTTGTCCATGAGTTTGATCTCCCGCAATATCACGTGCTGAATCTCGGTAATGCTGGTTTTGGTGAATGTCTCCAATTCATCCAACGCATTCTTCAAGACCTTATTGACACCCGATACCGAGTCCACCAACATCTGCTTGCTTTGGTCCAGGGCACTATAATGGCTTTGTAGAAACGACATCAACTGTTTATTCTCTGCGAACGACGTATTGATGTTCACCGCCAGCGTGTGCATACTGCTTGTCTTTTCCAGCAACTCTGCAATGCCTCCCGTAAGGGTCTTGGTGCCGGCCAGTGTCTCATTGATTTTCGACACGTAATCGTTGAACGAAGCAAATGCGGCGGTGGAAGCCTGCAACTCCTTCAATACCTTGATGTTGGCCTTCGCAAACTCCGTGATGTCGATGGATTCGAGGGCAGTGATGATTTTCTCCTGAGCTATCAAAACATCCCGGTTCTGGTTCATGAGTCCGCTCAGCTTGGCAATGTCTCCTGAAAAACTGTCGGTAAAGCGTTGCAGGTTGGCTTGGAGGGTGTTCATGGTGCCGCCCACGCCATCGGTCAAAAGTGGGAAAAGCTCTATCTGTAAGAAGGTCAAGAAGTCGTTCTTGCGACGTTCCAATAGCGACTTGCTCTGTTTGAAGAAGATGGAGCTGTTTAGGATGGTGAGTAAAAGGCCGGTAAAGCTGGCAATCATGGCAATTCGCACCCCTCCAAGCAATACCGGGATTGCCTGGGTAAGGACATCGGCTTGGTCTTTTAAGCTGCCGGTACTCATGGTGAGTCCCGATATGTTGAATAGTCCGAAAATGATGCCTATCAACGTGCCAAGCAATCCCAAATAAAGGGGAACCGAAATAGTGGCATTGATTTCCTCTTCAACTGCATCGCAGTTGCGGTCCACAATGTCTTTCACCAAATCGAATTCGGGCGACGATTTGCGGTTCCGGATGAGGTAGGTATTGAGCGAAATTTTAATGCGGTCCAACACTTCGGAGTAGTGCTTGCCGGAGTGGATGAGGTTGATGTTGACCGAATCCGGAGGTGCGGTGTCGGGGTCGGGGTCGCTTTCGGTCGCACCCCTCACTATATACTTGTTGATTTGCGATAGGATGGTCTTCGGATTCTGTGTCATCTCCGCTGACGGGACCCAAACCCTGAATACCCCGAAAAAGCCTACTTCAGGGAAGATTCCCGTAAAATAATTTATTTTTTTATATGTTTGAATAAAGTACCAAATCTGGCCGCAAATGATAATGGCTACAAGCAAATACTCCAATATCTCCATCCTATTCGAATTTTATCGAGGCTTTTTTGGTGATTTTCCAGTTGTCGCCGTCCAAACGCGCTTGCCCTTTTTCTGTGGTACGCACATATTTGGTATCCGGCCCTGCGTTGCCCATCATCTTGCACGCGGTACGTACCACGTCCAAGTTATTGTTGCGGATGAGCTTCAGGGTTTCTTCGTCGGATATGAATTCGAATAAGGCTTCGTCCCGACGATTGGCTAAGGGCTGGAACCTATACATGGCGTAGCCCTTGCGGTATTCTTCCTGCTTGGAGTTACTTAGAAAAAGGTCGTTGTAGGGAGTGCCCATGTAGAAAACATTTCTGTCCGTTGGCGGCGGGGGTGTGGGTACGGCCGCTTCCATCGCAGGTTCCGGCCGGGGTGGAGCCGTTGCTTGGTTGGGCTTCCGGTTATCACGCACGTCAGCGCGTTTATCTAAATCTGCAACGGTCCTTTCCAGTGCATTTACCTTGTCCTTTAATGTCCTAATGTCCGACGTCAAACCTTGAGGCACCCCTTCATGTCCGGTGCGATTGCTTCCCGTAGATTTTAATTCTTCAATGTCCTTCCGCTGGCGGTTTAGACGTTTGTTCAGTTCCCGAATCCGCAGGGAGAGTACAATACCGAGTAAAATGACCGCAATTGCGAGCACGAAAAAAAGAATTTCGGTGTTGTCGCGGAAAAAACCGCCTTCCATGGGTTTCACTTTCGCTTCAGCGCTGTTGTGTTCAGCGTAATAGCTCTTGATTTCGTCCGATAGTGCGGCATGAATTTTTTTAACGGTGTCGCTCGCAGTTAGTTCGGGCGCTACAACAAACAGGCCTTCTGCATTTGCATGTTGCGCCGCTGCTAAAAACGCGCCTACCACTGCCTTAAATCGCGGTGAGGTCAGCGAGTCTTGTTGCGCCAGGCTGGGAGGGGCATCGATGCCGCAATTGGCCAATGCGGGTGCAATGTTGGTAAACGCTTCCTTTTGGGCTGCATCGCCTTTGGCAGCGGTACTTGCCAAGTAGGCGGCCACTATCCTGGCAGACACATAGTCTCGCGCACGGCTGCTGTCGGCGTGCGATGGGGCTGCAAATGCACCGAAGCCCAAGATGCAAAGTCCGAATATGGTGATTAATGTTTTCATCCAATCAGTTGTTTGTCTGCGACAAAATGGTTTGTGCAAATTTGTTGAGGAGGCCGTTCAATGGGTAAAAGAACAAGGTTTCTTCTACATTGATTTTATTGTTCTCGCGCACTTCATCCAGCTTTTCTTTTAGTCCGGCTTTCAAAAAAAGCATCATATCTTCCTTCATACGGGCTTTGTATACCTCATAGTCTACCGGCTTGGCTCCAAACTTGTTGAAATAATTGAATTGGTCGTTCCAGCCAAAAAACCTGTCTATAAATTGTTCCACTTCCGCTTTCACGGAGTTCAACAGTTCAGGATTGTCGGCTTCACAATACTTCAACGAGGCATCGGGCACTATGGTTTGGTTTTCATCGCCGAGAAGAACAGTTTTTATTTCGTCCACATCGGTGAAGTTGGTACAGCGCAAGCCTCCCTTACAGGTTATCTCCTTGGGTTCTTCATACTGCCCTAATTCAATCTTACCTATAGTCTCGCCATATACATCACTGAAAATCAGCTTAGTATATTCGGTAAGGTTGCGAATGCCTATGTTGGCGTCGGCAAGGTTGATGACTTTAGACCCCATGCCGCTGAAGGTGATGAACCGCGGAGGCTCCATCCTCTTGGCCTTCATCAGCTTGGCCAGGTGGTAGATGATGGATGCATAGAAGAATACGAACAGTATTTTTACGTCTTCATCGTGTTTCAATATCTCGCTGAACGAAATGTCGTAATTGCCGTTGCGGATTGCCTTGTTACTGTCGAGCGAGAAGAAGAACGTGATCAACTCGATGGACGAGTTGTTCTCCCGAATCTGCTCCATAGCGCGATTCAGTTCATACAGTCGGTCATCGTCGTTCTTCAACCGGTCTTTGAGTATGGGGTAGTATTTCTTGATGAAGCCGTTGCTGCCCATGGAATTGCCATAGCCATCCCCAAAAATGGAATTGGCTGCATACTTGAACGATGTCAAGAAAACGGGTGCGTCGTCCTTATAAATCACGACATCGGTGGTGCCGCCGCCAATGTCTATACAAGCCACCGGTTTATCCAGCGCTATGATTCCCGCTTCTTTGCTAAAGTAGTAGTAAGGTGCAATGGACTCCGACAACTTCAACGGCATCACCGATTTTCCAATGTATTTCGCCGTTGCCTGCACCCAAGCATTTTCCAGGGTGTTTCGCCGGTGCTCCGACATGCTCGAGGGGTAAAACCAGATGATTTTGGTCTTGGCCAAATTGCCCCCATTGAGTAGCACTTTGTTGCGAATCAATATCAGGATGGCTTCTATAAACGCCTCTACACGTTTCTTGTTGTCGTCGGTATGCTGAAAGTTGGCCCATTTAAGGTTGGTGGATACCTTGAAGTTGTTGGGCAGGTAGTTCTTTTCGTACACGAAGGGAACGTTGAAGTCCGCAAGCGTGTAGGTGGCGCTGCTGAGGTTCAAGCTTTTATCTTCGTTGATGATGGTGCGTACCGGGAATTTATGGTCGAAATTTGCCCCAATTTTCTCCGGAAGGAATTCCTTGGGTAGCAGCTCAATGATGTTGAATGCACCAATACCGAATTTGGCATCGCGCAATAAGATATCGGTCTCGCTGTTGTTCACGTGCAGCGACCCCATTTGGATGTCTTTCTCTGCAATTTCGAAGGGTACTATTTTGCCGTCGTCTACGCGGTATTCGATGTGGGTGTTGGTGGTGCCGAAGTCGATGCCAAACGAGAATTGGGCACTTCCTCCGTTGTAGGTCTTCATAAACGGCAGTAACAGACCCTTGATTCTGGACGATGGGCGCACTTCAATGATGTCGAACTCCCGCCTAACCACGTGATAGATGGAGGTGGCGTCATGACTTTGCGTTTTGTCGCTGCGGGTTTTAACGGCGGCTATGGGCTCCGGGGTTTCGGGGTCCTGCTCCGAATAGAGGGAGATTTCATAGCGGTTGTTGCGTGAGCGCACGTCCAGCACATCGCGGTCTATGAGTACCACGCGATAGTCGGCATTTTCTTTCACCCCCGTTTTCAAGAAAGGATATACGGTTATGCCGAATTGGTTTTCCACCACCACGCCTTTATTGGTCTCTTCGTCGGGCGCCTGTATGTGGTCTTGAAACTGATTCGGCGTATACATCCTCGAGAATTTGATGTACCGCCCGTTTTTGATGGGGATGCGCAATATGGCCTCCACGCTTTCACCTGCCAGTTTTTGAAGCTCGAAGAACTTCTTACCGTCGGGTAGGGTGCCAATAAGGTCTTGAATCGAGAAATACTTGAACAGCTCTTTCTTGATGGGCAGGGCGTAGCCGTACTTGGACTCATTGAAATTGCCGTTGAAGTATTTGTCCTTGTTTACTGGGTAGGGCAGGCGGATGATGTAGGGTTCCAACAGGTCGCTCACCGTTAAATAGGGATAATCTACATGATCTTGGTAAGGGAGCGTGCGCTGGTTAATCGGACGAGCATCTTTGAATGGTGCACGATAGTCGGTCTTCCAAATGCCGTTCACATAGCCCAAGGGCGCATTGAAGGCTTCATTGGGTAGCACAAACGGCTTTTTTTCGCCTTCGGGCAGTATTTTCCGTGCGTCTATCTCGAAATCGCTGCTGGGCGGCATTGGGCGGTAGCCTTTCAGGATGTTGCCCAAAATCTCCACCACAAAGCCTTCATTGCCTGCCAGGGTCACGTCATCGTAATTGGCGAAGTATCGCTCGGGGGTGATGGTGCGAATTTCCGTCTTCACCAAAACCGGAAACTTGGGGTCTTGCAGACTCAAGTTCAGATAGTCGTCGAATTCCTTGAACAGGGTGGGGAAGCCCGGCACCGCTGCTTTGAATGAAAACAGGAACCTGATAAAGTCCTCACTGCGTTTGGCGAGACTTAAATAGGTGGTATCGAATACTTTATGGTCGCCAAACTGGATGTCCATATAGCTGCCGATATCGTCGTTGGCACTCGAAAAAAACAGAGTGGCGGGCGAGGTGCCGCCAATGATGTTCAGAATGTCGGGTCCCTGTAATGAATTGAGCAAATAGATGCGCCCAAGTTTCGAAAAATTGTAGGTCTGGCGGTCCTGTATCAGGAACATCTTGATGGTTTCTCCCAACAAGGCGTGTTTCGGATTGGACGACCGTACCAAGGCACCCAAATCGCTGCTTTCATCAATTTCGATATCGCCATTTGGCATCACCGATATGCCGGGATTCCAGGCTATGATCTCGATTTTGTTCTTCAGGGAGCGGGCATTGAAAAATATTTCGGCCACATCCAAGGCTTCCGACACGATACGGTGGTAAATCGTATTGCCATCGGGCTGTTTTTTGGAGTTGATGTAGCGGAACGCGGTTTTTACCAAATCCATCCGCGCAAATGGGCTCGGTATGGATGTGATTTGTTTGCGGGCATTGTCACCCGCAGGGTCCTCTATGTTGTTGATGAAGGTATCTCCCAAATGGCCATTGATGGCCGTCCAATCTGTAATGGAGTCTGACCCGCCACTGTACAACCTGAAAATCTTACTCATGGTACACTCGTTCGTTTTACAGCGTTATCTTTTTGGTTACCACCCGTTCGGTTGCCTTTGCAAATGTGGCCAGCAGTTTTTTGTTGCTATCGCCCAAGGCATCCAATCCATCTTCTTTATCGGTTTCGTTCAGCAGTTGCACCATGGCTTCTTCCCCGCGCACACGGCTCAAGAATGAAGTTTTCTCTGGCACGCCTACCACCAGATTCAGGAAGTTTTTCTTGTCAACTGTTTCGTTGATAGGTTGGAACGATACCTTGCTGCGCTTCATCTCCTCCAGCCATTCCGAAAAATGGCGGTTGAACTTGGCCAGGTCTTCAGAGAAGCGTTTGTCCATTGCGCTTTTCGTCAACTTGTTGTTGCCGTTCTTCGTGAATAGTGCCGATTTTTCGCCTTCTTCGTCGAAGTACTGCTTATAGAACAGGTCGAACAGGGCATACTGCGTCAATGGTTTGGCTATCAAGTCGTAGGTATGGTCGCCCAGAAATTTGAAGGTGATGTCGCCGGTGGCTTCTTTCAATCCATATTCGAAATACTTGGGGTTGCCCGATTTGCCGTTGGCGTGACTGAATTCGTCGTCGGGGCGTTTCATGAAGTCTACTATGGCCAAGGCTGCCGCCAACTCTATAAAGTGTGCGCTGTTCTTTTGGAAACTCGCCCCGTCGGCGCCCTCCACGGTATGGTCGGTAAATTGGTCGCCAATGTAGTACAGGGCATCGAGCGACTGGTTTTCGCAGATGTTGCGGGCATAGTAGCTCAGCGCAGCCTTGGTTTTCGATATGAAGGTATTGCTGTCTATCGACGAATTGCGCCCGGCATCGTTCACCTTGAAGTAGGGGAGGATGGTGACGGCACCCACATTGGCATTGCGCAGACTCATGTGGTTAGGCACATCGGCCTGTGCGGCGCGTATGTTTTTCAGGATGATGGGGAACCCCGCAGCACCGGTGCCGCCAAATATGCTGCTGATGATGAACACCCTATCGTTCTCACCAAACGACTGCGCAAACTGCCGGAAAAACGATGAATCGCGGAACTTGTTCAGCACCACGCTGCCTATGTTCGGGTTGCCTTTGAAGCCCACTTCCATGTTCGACTCCAAATTGTCTTTTGAAAAAAGCAGGGAAGTGATGGCTTTGTTGGGGGTGTCTAGCTCGCCATAACCGATGTAATCCTTGAACAGGTTGTCTTTCACTTCCGATATGTCATAGCGGAAGTGGTCGGAGGCCAATTTACCCTCGCCCAATTCGTCGGGGGTGCTCACCGGTACTTTAAAAAAGAACTTGTTCTTTTCGTCAATGCCATCTACGCCCTTTTTGCGGATGTTTTTATACAGCCTTAAGATTTCCTCACTGCGGGTCAGGTCTCCGTTGGCACTATCTGGGTCTATGATGATGGGGACGATACGGTCGGTATTTTCGATTTTCACGCCTGCCGCCATCAGCATGGTAAGGGCCTTGATAACCCTCGACCCGGTGCCGCCTATAGCGAATACGAACAGTTTTGCCATGTGGATTGGTTTAGAAGGGTACCCTTTTGTTGTTGAGGCTGAACCACTTGATGAGAAAGGAATAGACCGTAAAGAATAGTGCGGTGTAAATGGCCGCCGTAAAGGCGAACAACATGCAGTCGCCGCCGTTAAAATGGAGGTCGGCACAATGCCGGCCATCGTGCATGCCCGATGACGACATGATATAGGCCCAAACGAATACCAGTGTGGATACCGTAAGCATGTTGAGCAGCCACACCCGCCGCCTACTGAATTTGGGGCGGTTGAAAATGCCGAAATAATAATTGACACTGAATATGCCGGCCAATACTAAGAGGAGGAGGAGGACGGATTGGTAGACATTCTGACCCACATAGCCGCTATTGCAGTCGGCCGCCCAGCCTTTTAGATGAATGTGGAGGTCCCTAGTGTAGTCGAATCTCGGCACTTTGTCCCAAAAGCTCATATGGCTAATTGATGGTTATGGTTTTGATGAAATAGTTGTCGGTATTGTAGTGGTGCCTGTAGGCTTCGCCAAATTTGTAGATAAGGTCGGGCATATCGCTTTTTTCGTTGGCCGTGGCCGACGTGGATGGACGGTTTTTGAGTCCAAGTTTGATGGTGCCTTTAGTGAGCTTCCGCGATTTCAATTCATATCGGTGGGTGTAGGGCTTTTCCTCGTGGCGCACCGTTAGGACGTAACCATCGGGGACTTCGTAATTACGGGCATCATCGACCCATGAAGCGGGCAGCGGCACATCGCCCAAATCCATTTTGAACACGCACTTGAAGGTGTCGTCCTTCATGCGGGCATTGTCCAATATCATGGACGTAAGGGGAGGGTGGGGGTCGTAGTAGTCGGAAGACACTACTACTTGCGCATTCAACGGTTTTTCGGGGCCGGAGAATTTGAAGTAGGAATCAAATCCCGATGCCGCGAAATCGGGTGTCTGCAAAACGAATTTCAAGATGCCGTTCAACTCTTTTTCATTGCCAAACAAGAAGATGTAGTAGGACCTCCCCGTTTCATCCTTCCAATTGGAGCGGAATTTTAATATGAGGGTCGAGAAGTCGTATTCCGACAAACGCGATTCCAAATGGCCGGCAATCTGGTATTTCAGCGTTATTTTTTCGGCCCCATTTTGTCCGTCAAAAATGAAGTCGGACACCACTACGGTAACTTCGTCTTTACGTGCCGCATCAATGATGTTTTTCAATATTTTCTCGAGTTCCGTATGGTCGCGGTTCCCCTCCTTCAAGTTGCCCGACACGATGTCGTTTACGAAGGCATCCTTGGCCTCGGTAATCGTGTCTATTCCCGAACTGAAGGTGTAGATATTGTAAGTATTGAGCTTAGGTAGAAACAGGTGCTGCATGAACGCCGACAAACTGGCTTGGTAACCTGTGGGTTTGTCGTTACCCTTCACAACGGGCGTAAACCCCTTCATACTACCTGAATTGTCTACAAACAGTCGGTAATTAAAGCTTTCCTGCAATTCCTTTTTGGCAGGCAGCGCAGGGGCATCGTCGGCATCTCCGCCCGCGCAACCGGCAACAGTCAACCAAATGCCCAAAAGGATTGCAGTTACCGGGACGTATCGAAACCCCATGCTTGAAATTGGTTTTTTAGAAGGCCCTAAAGTTAAAAACAAAATTCATGTCGCTATCTGCAAATGGCAAATATGCTGCCGGGAAATGGGTTTGCCTACTATTCATGCGGAATTAACGAATTGTTGGGAAAGGCAAGTCTAGAATGCTGAAGCGCAATAGATGTGGGCTATCGGTACATCGCATAAATAGAACCCTACATATCTGCCCAGCCTCATTTTCCCTAATGACCGCGGTCACCGAACCGCAACGCTGCAACGTGGAACTTCGGCGTTTTAAATTCAAATTGCTATGGAAGCAACAACGTCACATACTTTCCATATCCCCGTTTTGGGCTTGGCCTATACGGTAGATAGTCCGCTAAAAGTGGGCAAATTCGGTATCAATTCGGTGGTCTCCATCATTGAAGACGAGATGATAGAGAAGGTGCGGGCCTACTATTGCAATGAGGTGGGCGAGGAATATGTGCCGATTACCACAAAAGACGAAGATTTCCGTGCCCGCCGCATCACGGCCTACCTCAACCTTGCCGACCGCATTTTGCAACAACAACTTGCAGACCTCCGGGTGCTGCCGTTCGGTACTGGTAGCGACATCGACAAGTATTTTGAGCTGTTACCCACGGATGCTCCCCTCAGGAGCCGGTATTTCCAAATGTTGGCATTGAGCGAGCCCGACCAACGTAGGGCCTTGCAAGACCAATTGAGGCTGGAAATTGTTCCTGGCGCTATAGACGTCAATATCATGTCTAAAGTGGACAATCTGACCTATGCGGCCGACGGCTCGCCACTTCCTGCCGAGTTCTCCGACGCTGCCTCGGCTTTTAGAGGCTTCGCCAAGAGCACCCTCCTATCTTCAGTGGTGTTATCTGCCGGCTACAATCCCAGGCTCTATGCCTACATCGAGCAATTCCCCGATTTTTATCCCGATGTTTCGGGCCGGCTGCACAAGAAAATCATCCTGAAAGTGAGCGACTTTAGGTCGGCCATGGTGCAGGGCAAGATATTGGCCAAGAAAGGCGTTTGGGTGTCGGAGTTCCGAATAGAGTCGGGGCTCAATTGCGGTGGCCACGCGTTTGCCACCGATGGTATTTTGCTGGGTCCCATTTTGGAAGAATTCAAAACCAGGTACGCAGAGCTAACGGCAGAGTTGTTGGGCATTTGTAAGGCAGCCCATGCCGCCAAAAATATACCGACGTTTGCAAGCGCCCCACACCTTAAAGTCACGGTGCAAGGCGGCATTGGTACGTTCAACGAAGACCGATTCATCATGGAATATTATGGCGTAGATGGCACTGGGTGGGGTAGCCCATTCCTATTGGTGCCCGAAGTGACGAATGTAGATGCCGAGACCCTTTTCGAATTGGCTCACGCCGAGGTCGACGACTATTTCATCAGCAATGCATCACCCTTGGGGATACCCTTCCACAATTTCAGGCGTAGCACCTCCGAAGCGCAGCGTAAGGATAGAATCTTGAAAGGTCGCCCCGGTAGCCCGTGTTTTAAAAAGTTCTTGTCGTCCGACACCGAGTTTACCGACCATCCCATCTGCACGTCGAGCAGGCAATACCAGGTACTCAAATTGGCCCAATTGCAGGAAGCCGGCATGACCGAGGAAGCTGCCGCCGCAGAAGTGGCTAAGGTTACCGCCAAGGACTGCTTGTGCGAAGGCCTTACTGCCCCCATCCTGCTCAAAAACGGACTTCCGCTCGCACACGGGCTGAAGGCTGTAACCATTTGTCCCGGCCCCAATCTCGCTTATTTCTCAGGCGTTTTCTCGCTAAAACAAATGGTGGACCATATTTACGGACGTGCCAACATCTTGAATGGGCGGTACCGCAAAAACATGTTCCTGAACGAGCTGCAATTGTACAAGGATTACCTGCTTCGTGCCCTCGCTGAAAATATGAACAATATGGGCGCCAAGCAGGAAAAATACTACATGGGCTTTAAGGCCAACCTTCTGGAGGGTATTGGCTATTATTTGGGGCTCCTGCCGCAAATTGTGCGAGAATCGGAGCAATATCGTCGCCAAATGGCTAACGAACTACAGGAGTTTCGAGACGCGATAATGAGTATTGCGATAACCGCCCCTACGGGCCAAGTAGGTATAGCCACGACCTAAAGTTTATTGATGGGTCAGCCGTTTGGGTGACCCATCAATATAAACGGCTATTTATGCATAACTCCCAGCTTGTGCAACAAGTGGTCGTCATTGGTCAACAGGCTATCAATATTTATAGGGATGGTAATTGCGTCGGGAGGAAGTGAAGTCCATTGCGATTGCGGTACTATTTTGGTCAGCACCAGTTTTCCGGTTTTAATGCCATTGTCGGGGGTGAACAATTCCATAGCCAGTTCTGCCACGGCAATGCCCGCGGCTTGGTGTGCCTTTTCGTCGGCGGCGTAGAGCGAGGCATTGGTCAGCACCACACTGAGTTCTTTTTGCCCTACCACATTCACATCGGCCGCTTGAGTGCCGGGGAGCACTTTGAATAGGGTGTCGCGCAGCGCGAATGTCTGCTCCTTGCTCACTTCGCGATAGGGCTTGCAACCCGCAAAAATGGCAACAACGGTGGCCATGGCAACTACTTTTGAAAAAGACATATGGTTTGTTTTTGGCGAAGGTAGGTCAAATTATAAAACCGGGCAGTCCTCTCTTTCATCCTTTTACCCTATTTTGCCCCCATGACAAACAATGTGTTCCTCTCCCTCGGTTCCAACCTTGGCGACCGGATGGCCAACCTAAGGTTGGCGGTGTCATTGCTTTACCGGCAGGGGTATGCCGTCACCACCCAATCTTCAGGGGTATACGAGACGGCGGCATGGGGCGATATTCCCCAACCCGATTTCCTGAATGCCGTAATTCAAGTGGAGACCGTGCTCGAACCCATCGCACTCATGGAAGCCGTCTTGGCGGTAGAGCGGCAAATGGGTAGGGTGCGCACCCAAAAGTGGGGGCCTCGCACTATAGACATAGATATCCTCTTTTGGGGTGAAACGGTGATAGCTACGGAACGATTGACCGTTCCGCACCCTTATGTGCAAGACCGACGTTTCATCTTAAAGCCGCTAAAAGAAATAGCACCGGATTTTATGCATCCGGTGCTATTGCAAACTATTGAAAATCTTTGGTCGTCATGTATCGACCCGCTAGAGGTGCGGGGCTACTCCGAGCGGCTTTAGAGAGGCTTAAAGGTGGATGGCTTCGCCCAATGCGGCTTCCACGGCATCCTTAAACCCTTCACTCATAGTGGGGTGGGGGTGAACGCTATCCAGCAACTCTTGCCAAGTAGTCTCCAACTTGCGGGCCACGACACTTTCGGCAACCATTTCGGTCACGTTATAGCCAATCATGTGCGTACCCAAAAGTTCGCCATACTTGGCATCGAAAATGACCTTCACGAAGCCTTCGGTAGCTCCCGATGCACTGGCCTTGCCAGATGCCGAGAATGGGAATTTGCCTATTTTCAACTCATAACCGGCATCACGCGCCTGTTTTTCCGTCATACCCACGCTGGCTATTTCGGGCGAGCAATACGTACAACCGGGTATGTTGCCATAGTCCATGGGCTCGGGCATGTGTTTGTATTTGCCTTCGGCATGTGCAATGGCTTCTACACAAATTACCGCACCTTTCGATGCCACGTGTGCCAAGGCTTGGCCGGGAGTGATGTCGCCAATGGCGTAAACGCCAGCCACATTCGTGCGGTAGTATTTGTCTACCAATACCTTACCCCTATCAGTTTTCACGCCTGCGGCTTCCAAGCCAATGTTTTCAATGTTGGAGGCGATGCCCACTGCACTCAGCAGGATGTCGGCTTCCAATATCACTTCACCGGTTTCGGTCTTAACGCGGGCTTTCACGCCTGCACCTGTAGTATCCACGCTCTCCACGCTGGAATTGGTCATTACCGTAATGCCCTTTTTGCGGAAGTTGCGTTCCAATTCTTTCGATACCTCTTCGTCTTCAACCGGCACCAAGCGGGGCAGGAATTCCACGATGGTCACCTTCGTGCCAATCGAATTGTAGAAGTAGGCAAATTCAACACCTATTGCACCGCTACCCACCACTATCATGCTGGCAGGCTGCGTGGGCAACACCATGGCGTCGCGGTAGCCTATCACCTTAGGCCCAAACGGCATGTTGGGCAATTGGCGGCTACGGGCACCTGTGGCCAGAATGATATGGCGTGCATCATGTTTGGTAACCGCACCGTCTTTATCGGTAACGGATACAGTATTGGCACCTGCAAGGCTGCCCATACCCATCAGTACGTCGATTTTGTTCTTCTTCATCAAGAACTGAACACCTTTGCTCATTTTGTCGGCCACACCACGGCTGCGTTTGATGACTGCGGAAAAGTCCGGCTTTACGTCGCCGGCAATGATGCCGTAGTCTTTGGCATGTGTCATGCTTTCATACACGCTGGCGGTCTTCAGCAATGCCTTGGTGGGGATGCAACCCCAATTGAGGCAAATGCCGCCCAAACTTTCTTTTTCCACAACGGCCACCTTATAGCCCAGTTGAGACGCCCTGATAGCGGCTACATATCCGCCCGGACCACTACCTATTACGATGATGTCGTATGTCATAACGTATTTTTTATTATAATGAACTTAAGTCGTTGGTTTGAAGCTGTTTAGGAAAAGCTAAGCGCTTCCAAATGGTTACAGTACCTTCTTCAACAAACCAATGTCGTGAATCCTTTTTTCGGCCAAACGCATGGCTGCGGCTTGAGCATGAATGTTTTCGGCATCGCAAAGGTCGAAGATTTCGTTCGTTCGGTTGTATATCTTTTCCACCATGCTGTTGGCGCGGTCGGTATTGTAACCATCCAGTTCTACACTGATGTTGATGAGGCCACCTGCATTGATTAAGAAGTCGGGCACATAGATGATGCCCTTGTCCTTCAGCATAGGTCCATGAATGTCTTCGTCGGCCAATTGGTTATTGGCGCAACCTGCAACGATAGGAGCCTTCAGTTTGGCAATACTTTCGGTAGTTAGCGTGGCACCCAATGCGCAAGGTGCGTAAATGTCCATCTCCATGTCGAAAATGGTATTGCCATCCACCACCTGCACTCCTGGGAACTTGCTTACCGTTTGTTTCAGTTTTTCGCTGTTGATGTCACAAACGGAAATTTCCGCACCGTCTTTCACCAAGTAGCCTATAATATATTGGCCTACGTTGCCGGCACCTTGAACCACCACTTTTTTACCGCTAAGGGAGTCTGAACCAAACGCTTTTTTGGCGGCGGCCTTCATACCCATGTATACGCCATATGCGGTAAATGGGGACGGGTCGCCGCTACCGCCCAAGTATTCGGGTTTGCCGGTCACGTGCTTGGTTTCCATTCCAATATACTCCATGTCTTTGGCGTTCGTGTTCACGTCTTCGGCAGTGATGTATTTACCGTTCAGGCTGTCTACAAACTTGCCATACCTGCGCCACAAGGTTTCCGATTTCAATTTGGAGGCGTCACCAATGATGACCGCCTTACCTCCACCCAAATTCAGTCCACTAATGGCGGCCTTGTAGGTCATGCCGCGACTAAGGCGGATGGCATCTGTCAGGCCGTCTTGGTGCGAAGCATAGTTCCACATGCGTGTGCCTCCCAAAGCGGGGCCCAAAGTGGTGTTGTGGATGGCGATAATGGCATTCAGACCGGTGTGTTTGTCTTGGCAAAATACGATTTGCTCATGTCCTCCCGATTGAATCTGTTCGAAAACGGATTGCTGCATATATTGGTTTTTACAGGGTGCAAACCTAATAAAAATAATGCGCTATTCTGAATATCGGGGTCGGTATAATTGGTATCCCGGTCGATACCGGGTCTGCAATGCTGCCGTTTCCATCGGGAGGCCGTCGCAATTCCACTTGGCCGGTACGTACGTTACCGTAGGTCATAGCCTCGCAGGAGGCCCTGTGTTTTAACGTCTTGGTGCGCAGCCGAGGCATAGTGACAATGCCGCATAATAACTACATTTGTCTCCAAATAAAAACTGGAAATGCAAAGTTGGAACGAATATCAGTTGGCAAATAAGGATAGGTTCCTGGATGAACTCCTTGATCTGCTGCGCATCCCGTCGGTAAGTGCCGACAGCAAACATAAAGACGACGTGAAGCGTTGCGCCGAAGCCGTGAGAGACCACCTGCTGAAGGCCGGTTGCGACATGGCGGAAATATGCGAGACCGCCGGTCACCCCATTGTATATGGCCAAAAAATAGTGGACCCTTCCAAGCCTACGGTATTGGTGTATGGCCACTATGATGTGCAGCCCGCCGACCCGCTCAACCTATGGCACTCCGGCCCGTTCGAACCCGTGGTGAAAGACGGCAAAATCTATGCCCGCGGCGCCTGCGACGATAAGGGCCAAATGTTTATGCACATCAAGGCATTGGAGACCATGGCCAAAACAGGCTCCATGCCCTGTAATGTGAAGGTGATGATTGAAGGTGAGGAAGAAGTAGGCTCCAACAACTTGGGCATTTTCCTCGAAAACAATAAGGAAAGGTTGAAGGCCGACATCGTTTTGGTGTCCGACACTTCAATGATCAGTATGGAACATCCATCCATAGAGAGCGGGCTGCGCGGCTTGGCTTATATGGAAGTTGAGGTAAACGGCCCCAACCGCGACCTTCACAGCGGCGTTTATGGCGGTGCTGTGGCCAACCCTGCAACCATTTTGTGCAAAATGATTGCTTCGCTTCACGACGAAAACAACCACATCACGATTCCGGGTTTTTACGACACAGTGCAAAATCTGACCGAAGTCGAAAGGGCAGCCATCAATAGCGCGCCTTTTAGCTTGGACGAATACAAGGCCGACCTTGGCGTGAGCGAAGTTTGGGGTGAGAAAGGCTATACCACTTTGGAGCGCACGGGCATTCGCCCCACGCTGGAGGTGAACGGTATTTGGGGTGGCTACATAGGCGAGGGCGCCAAAACGGTGCTCCCTGCCAAGGCAAACGCCAAAATATCGATGCGCTTGGTGCCCAACCAAAGTTCTGATGAGATTGCAGCCATGTTTCAAGCTCATTTTGAGAAGATTGCGCCCGGTTATGTAAAGGTGAAGGTTACGGCCCACCATGGTGGCGAAGCCGTTGTTACGCCCACCGATTCGCCAGCCTACAAGGCCGCGGCTAAGGCCATCGTCACTACTTTCGGTAAGGAGCCCATCCCCACACGAGGCGGCGGCAGTATCCCAATTGTGGCCCTTTTCGAAAAAACATTGGGTTTGAAAACCGTGTTGCTCGGCTTTGGCCTCGACAACGACAATATTCACTCTCCCAATGAGAAATATGATGTGTTCAACTACTACAAGGGTATTGAGACCATCCCGTACTTCCACAAGTACTTTGCAGAATCTTTTGAAGGGTAGAGGATAGGAGGATTTCTTTTAACGAAGGGGCGGCCAATTGACGGTCGCCCCTTCTTCATATTGGCAATTGATTGGTGTGATCATGGGGCTAAAGGGTGTACGTTGTCTTGTAAACGTTCCGTAGAGATAGTATCCGGAGGGACCCGAACCCTGATTTTGAACGTTTTGTTTTTTTGGGGGGGCGGGAAGGCTGGAAAATGGTGCGTAGGTATCTTCAAGGTTTTTTTTCGCTGCTTCGGCAATGACGCATTTTTTCCTTATTTACACTATGATTTCAATATATATGAATCATATTGAGTTAAGCTATGTGTTTATTAATCTTGAAGAATAGCGTTATATGAATTAAATAAAAAATAA
>CAIVHI010000379.1 GCA_903905685.1 uncultured Bacteroidota bacterium
ACTTTTTCCAAATCCTTAGGGTCGGGGCCGGCGGTCTTTAGGGTGTCTATTTCGAAGTTGGCGGCATCGAGCAGCTTGGTTACATTTTCGGGGCCGCAAGGCAGTTGCAACACGATGCTGAAACGCTCATAGGGCTCCTTCGATACATTGGCACTGAAGCCACCGGTGTAGATTCCGCCCATTTTTTCACGAAGGTCTTCAATCACCTTGATGTTCAACACCTCGGCAAGAGCCTGAACTTTGGCTGCAAATTCTTCGGAGTAAGGCGCTTGGCCGGTATACACACCGAAGATCCAACTTTGTTTTTCCTGCCCTTTCTTGAACGTGAAATCCTGATTTCCAGATACCGGCCTCACACCATTGTCCTTAAAGGTTGGGGTGAGATGGTGGCCGGGGAGGCTGCCCAAGTAGGTGAGCAGGAGCGGCATTACTTTCTCGGCGTCCACATTGCCCGTCAAGAAGAAGTGGTAGCCATCGGCAGAGCCAAATTCGCTGCGGTAAATTTCAATCACCCTGTCCATATTCAGGTTTTCGAAGTCTGATGCCTTCGGAATCACCATACGGGCCAATGGGTTGTTGGCATACAGCATTTTGATGGAGGTGTCTACAAATGCCATGCGGGGATTGGACGTCATGAATTCCAACGACGTTTTCGATTTTTCTTTATACGCCTTAAACAAGCCTTCGTCCCTGCGTGGGCGCGTAAGTTCCAAATTCAACAATTGCAACATGGATTCCAAGTCTTTCTTGTTGCTGGATGCAGAGATTTTGTCGAAGACGTCGCCAATATTGAGCTTCACGCTGATGTTCTTACCGGCGAGCGCTTTTTCCAAGGCTACCGGGGTGAAGGTGCCGATGCCCATGCTCTCTACGACATCGGTACAGAAATGCACATTGCTGCGGTCTTCCAAATTGTAGCTGTTGGAGCCGCCTTTCTTGATGCCCGTGAGTACGATTTCGTCAGACTTGAAGTCGGTGGGTTTGATCGTCACTTGGATGCCGTTGCTGAGGGTGTAGGTTGTTGCATTGAAGGCATCTTCTTCCTTCGTCACCGTCATCACTGTTCCAGGAGTGGGTTTTTGATCCATCAGCGACTCGGCAGCTTTTTGGGCCACCACAGGAACCACCGCTTGTTGAAACGCTTCCTCGGTCATGCTCAACAGACCTTTGTCGGTGGGCAGTTCCACGTCCAATTGGTCGGGAGCGGTTATCAACGAGAAAATGTTCTTGCTGGTCAGCCAGTTTTTTACCACATTATTCACCTCGGTTATGGTGATTGCAGGCAAAAACGATTTATAGAATCCATACTCTGCTTCAATACCAGGCATGGCTTCTTTATCGGTAAAGTTTCGGATGCATTCCTCGGCAAATGCACGGCTCTCGGTTGTAGTGCGTTCGTTATAAGCCTTATCCATACCGGCCATCAATTCCTTTTTCACCAACTCCAGTTCCGGAGCATTGATGCCGAATTTTTTGAGCTTCGCTATTTCTGCGGCCATGGCATTCAAGGAGGAGTCTAACCCGGTCTTGCTGAACCCGCAATTGAAATTCAAACATTGGAAACCATGAATCGACTCGTCAAAATCGGCCATGGCATAGAGGAACGGAGGGTTCTCG
>CAIVHI010000380.1 GCA_903905685.1 uncultured Bacteroidota bacterium
CGGTAAACTTCAGGAATCTCACCTTCCCAGTTGCCATGACCCGGATTGATGGGCGTAGTCCATTCCAAAGTAGGCGCACCCCAAGGATTCATCGAAGTAACTTTCCTACCACGGAATATCGAGAAAAAGAAGTTGACAACAAAAACCAATTGGGCAAGGAACACAATGATTGTAACCGCGCTGATAAATGCATTGATGGGTTGAAATTGTCTAAATGATTCCCAAGCGGAAATGTCGTAGTAACGGCGGGGCATACCTGCAATACCTTCATAGTGCATAGGCCAGAATATCAGGTAAGCGCCCGCTATTGTAATGAAAAAGTGAATATAACCCAAAGTCTTGTTCATGTAGCGACCAAACATTTTGGGAAACCAGTGATAAACGCCCGCGAACATTCCAAAGAATGCCGACACACCCATTACGATGTGGAAGTGCGCGATTACGAAGTACGTATCGTGCAAGTGAATATCCAAAGCCGAATTACCCAAGAACAAACCCGTCAGACCACCCGAGATAAACAGAGAGACAAACCCGATTGCAAACAGCATCTGCGGATTAAGACGCAGATTACCGCGCCACATAGTGGTAAGCCAGTTGAACACCTTCACCGCACTTGGCACAGCAATCAACAGCGTCAACAGTACAAATATGGAACCCAAGAACGGACTCATACCCGTAACGAACATATGGTGCGCCCAAACCAAGAACGCCAACAATGTAATACCGACCATAGAAATAATCATCGCAAAATATCCGAAGATAGGCTTACGGCTATTGTTGGACAATACCTCAGAAGCCATACCCATACCTGGAAGCATGATGATATATACCTCGGGGTGGCCCAAGAACCAAAATAAGTGTTGATACAATATTGCCGAACCACCAATATTGGGTAGCGCTTTTCCATGAATGAAAATCTCAGACAAATAAAAGCTCGTACCGAAGTTGCGATCGAAAATCAACAACACAAAACCAGAGAACAATACAGGGAACGACAATACGCCTAACACAGCAGTGAACAACAACGCCCACACGGTCAGAGGCATACGGGTCATCGTCATACCCTTGGTACGCATGTTCAACACGGTAGAGATATAATTCAAACCACCCAAAAGCGAGGAAACCACGAAGAGAGCCATGCCGGTAATCCACAAATCCATACCAAAACCTGAACCGAGAGAAGCCTCCTTTAGAGCACTCAACGGAGGATAAGTAGTCCAACCACCCGATGCCGGACCGGTAGATACGAACAATGACCAAAACATACAGATACTGGACAAAAAGAAAAACCAGTAGGAAAGCATGTTCATAAATGGCGACGCCATATCGCGAGCGCCAATCTGTAGTGGTATCAGTAGATTCGCAAACGTTCCGCTCAGGCCAGCGGTAAGTACAAAGAACACCAGAATGGTACCGTGCATGGTTACCAGCGCATAGTAGAACTCAGGAGACAACTTGCCACCTTTGGCCCACTCACCCAGCACTTTTTCCATCAGGGGAAATGTTGAATCCGGGAACCCCAACTGCAACCTGAAAAATACCGAGAACAATGCACCGATAACAGCCCAAATAATCCCCGTTATCAGGAATTGCTTGCTGATAATCTTGTGATCCATGCTGAACACATACTTCCAAATAAAATGTTGTTCGTGATGTTCATGACCGTGATGTTCTCCGGCAGCGTGCGAATGACCACTCCCCGTTTCTGCAACATGCCCGTGCGCAATAACTTGATTTTCCATATTTACTCTTTTCAGAAACTATCTATCGTAATTAAATAGTACTATATCCTTGTCAAAAATCGGTTAGCAAAAATAATTAGTTCTTCATAGATACAGCTTTCGCTGCCTTTTTCATGCCATCAACTTTCTTTATGTCGCCACCACCAGCGCTATCTACAGCAGGTGTAGTGGCAGTAGCAGCCGCCTTCAATGCATCGGGATTGTTCAGGGCGTAGTAAGACTTCTGACTAGCCGTCCAAGCATCAAACTGCTCCTGTGTTTGAACAATAATGGTGCCGCGCATAGAGTAGTGACCTGAACCACATAGCTGATCGCACGCGATTTCATAAACAAAATTTGGGTTACCCGTAATCTGCTTCATGGAATCCGTCGTTATGTAAGGCGTGAAACAAAGAGACGTCGTAATACCGGGAACGGCATCCATCTTCATACGGAAGTGGGGAAGACCCACATCGTGAATGACATCGCGTGAACCGATGATCAATTTCACCGGCTTGTTTACAACCACATGCAACTCACCGTTTTGACTGATAATATCATCTTGATTGTGTGGATCAGTCCAATCCAAACCGAGCACATTGTTAGCATCATTGATCTTACGGAAATCACGCAATCCCAACTCATTGTCCTTGCCGGGATAACGTACCAACCAGTTGAATTGTTTACCAATTATTTCAACTACCATGGCATTGTCGGGAGCAGGAGCGGTAACTTCATACCAATTCTTCAAACCGATAACAACCAATATCGTCATCGCGATAGCCGGAATAGTGGTCCAAATCATTTCCAAGCGATTGTCATGGGAAAAGAAAAACGAAGGCTTGGACTTTTCACTGGTCTGATATTTGTAAACGAACCAAAACAATACCGCCTGAGTAGCTAAAAACACAACACCGGTAACCATGAGGGTAACTATGAACATATGGTCATAATTATCACCGGTTTTACAGGCGGCGGGAGGCAACAATTTGCCCTTGAAATATTCGTTGCAGACGTAAATACCATACAACCCGAGCAGGAAAAAAGCTACGAGCAAGGTGGCTATTGTCTTGTTCGTCCGCTTACTGACGAACTCCTCTCCCCGAATCACCGAGGCATATTCACTGGATTTCCCAATCTGATAGACGATTGTAAAAAGCAGTACGACTAAAGCTACAATAATAAACACTGACATATTACTTCCTCCCGGATTTTCTGTTTAATACGATGCCGGTTTACGGCTTACTTAATTTCTCTTTATATCTGACAAAATATTAGACTAACTCAGGTGCATCATGGACTCCTTCAACAGCAAATTGTTGCTGGGAACCAAGGATGATTTCGTCAATGTACGTGACACAACGGTTATCAGCAATCCCGCGAAACCTACGAACATCCCAATTTCAAACCAGTTGATGTGCCAGTTGGCTCCCAAGGGGCCAGGCATAAACATTTGGAAGAAATCCAACCAGTGACCGAAAATAATTACCATAGCCATGAAGGTCAGGGTAAAATAATTCCTCTTGCTCGGTGTAGACATCAAGATCAAAATGGGCATAGCAAAATTGATAACCAAATTGGAATAAAATATGATGCTGTAAGGACCATGTTGACGCAACTTAAAGTATGTCGTCTCATCAGGAATGTTGGCATACCAAATCAGCATGTACTGCGAGAACCAAAGGTAGGTCCAAAAAATACTGAAGGCAAACATGAACTTACCCAAATCATGCAAGTGCTCCTTTGTAACCAATTGCAGATTACCTTGATTCTTCAAATAGATTACCCAAAGCAAAATCAACGACCAACCACTTACGAAGGCGCTAGCAAACGAGTACCAAGAGAACATCGTTGAAAACCAGTGTGCCTGAATACTCATAATCCACAACCAAGGAATGGTGCTCATTTGAGTTAGCGCATATACAATCAAGAACACACCAGACAGCCGAAACACCTTCCAGAAAATCTTGGTATCTCCTTTAGGAGCGGATTCCTGAGCAATGGACATTGCGCGGAACTTACGGCCGAAGAACGACCAAAGGCCAACCGCCGCCACCGTAAACAACACAAATATTCCTTTGTTCAGAAAGGCAGATTTCCCTTTCAATATGGGGTCATTCCCAGGTTTAACCCACTCATAGATGGGATTATGGTGGTCTGGACCAACACCATACATGAATACGATGCAGAACATTACCAATGCGGCAATTGTACCAAACACCCAAACATTGGCTCCAATAGCTTCAGGAACGCGACGGTATGCCACAATCCAACCACCATGTGCCAAGGTAGATGCCGCTTGAACGAACACACTAACCGTAGTAATAAGGGTAAAGAACACACTGTCGTGCAGCAGTGTAAGCCAAAAACGGGTCCTGTCCAAATCAGTACTGTGACCCATTAACAATGACACGATTCCGGCAATAAGAGTAACCGCACCAATACCCAAACAGGCAAGGCTGATAGTCTTTAATTGCCCCGGTATCTCAAAACGTTCATTCATTGATGTAATCTTTATTATTTAATAATAGGAACTTTAAAAATTAATACTCGTCTCTCCTGTGTTTGCGAACCGGCTTCTTTTCAATCGGCTTCGCAACATCAGCCATCGCGCCAGCTACCATTTTGCCGGCTTTAGCAGTATCCGCAACAGCATTGGAACCAAACGCAAAGGCATCGCCTCCATTTTCAGATTGCACTTTCTTGATGTAGGAAATTACCATCCAACGCTGCTTGATATCCAACTGTCTGGCATAGGAACCCATCATGCCCTTACCATACTTGATGGCAGCATACATTTTACCCGGCACCATGTGCAAGTACTTGCCGTCTTTGAAATTCGCGGGCATCGCGGCAAATTTTCCGCTAGAGTACAACGGACCATTGCCATCAAGAGCGGTACCATGACAAATACCGCAGTAGATATTGAACAAACGGCCACCCTCCTTAACTTCATCCTCCGAAAAACGCATGGACGTCGTCAAGGTCTTGCATGCCGTAGTATCCCCATCGGCCAGATGGTCAGGTAGCTGGTGCCCCCTGGCAACAGTACCCGATACTGGGAGCCTGCTGGTCTGACCATCAGCGAAATTGGGATTCGCCGTGTAAGCATCATATGCCCTAGAGTAAGTCATATCAGGAGCGTATATATGCCCTGGAGTACGGCGCTTATCACCTGAATCACAAGATGCCAATGTCAAGGCTACCCCGACACCCAACAACATTATGCCTTTTATTTTGCTCATATCAGTAATTCGATTCTTAAATGTAACTATTTTCAGAAATCCCAGCTATCGTTAGATCAAGCGTTAGCCAATTCGTAAGGTTCTTTCTTGTCGAAACGCCCATACCACCAACCCGATTCTGCAACCTGCACATTGGTTTCATCTGCACCGGTAGCTTTCAGGAATTTCAAAACTTCTTGTTCGTTGGAATGGGCGTTCAGCTCCAATACCACCACAAACATATCATCGCTTTGACGTTGATGGAAAACGTGTTTTTTAACGCCAGGCATGATTTGGTTCAAATAACAAAATGTGAGAACCATACCTACCGCAGCAAACAATACCGTAAGCTCAAACGAGATGGGCACCCAAGCCGGCAACGCGAAGTGTGGCTTGCCACCATAATTCTGCAGCCAATCCACAGTATATACCCAAGAAATGAAACTCACCGCAGTAGAGGTACCGCATATGCCGTAAATAAAACCGGCAATGTGGAGGTCGGTGTCTTTATGTCCAACGGCCTTATCCAAACCGTGAACCGCGAACGGCGTGAACACATCGTGAAGTTTATAACCGCTCTTGCGAACTTTCTTCACAGCCGAAAAGAGAACCTCTTCGTCTTTATATGCCGCAACTGCAAATTTCTTAATAGCCATCTTGAAAATTATTCAGTATCAATCAATGTTAACGCATCAAATACTAGTTGTTAATTTCTTTCGCACCCTCATGAGCTGCCTCGATTTCGTGCCCACCGTGGTGACCATGATCATCATGCCCGTGGTCTTCATCGTGGTGGCCGGCAACAGCGCTTTGATAGAACTCAGCATCTGTCATAGTCTCGTATTTCTCCATCTTCTCCTTGTAAATCCTACCCGAATTTTTCAGGACAAACTTGATTTCGGCAACTGCAATTACCGGGAAATATTTGGCGAACAGGAAATAGCAAGTAAAGAACAACCCGAATGTTCCAAGATAGAAGCCTACTTCAGTCCATTGTGGAGAATAATAAGCCCAACTGCCTGGTATCCAATCACGGTAAGTTGAGGTTACAATGATTACAAATCGCTCGAACCACATACCGATGTTCACGACAATAGACATAACGAAGGTGAAAATTACGTTGCGACGTAGCTTCTTGATCCAGAACAATTGAGGTGATACCACGTTGCAGGTCATCATCGCCCAGTAGCTCCACCAGTATGGACCCATAATACGCCATTGGAACGC
>CAIVHI010000381.1 GCA_903905685.1 uncultured Bacteroidota bacterium
AGCCTGAGACTTAAAGTCGAAAACCTCATCCAAAATGACGAACTGACTCCAATCCAGAAAATCAACACATTGATTGACGACTATGTGAACAAGTTCATAGACCAGACCACGTTTCACACCATTATGATGCGGGAACAACTGACCGAAAAACGGTCGCCGGTTTGGGACATGATTTTGGAATTGAAAAAAAAGAATTTTGAAAACATCCGGTTACTCATCTTGGATGGTCAGCGGCAGGGAATTTTTAAAAAGAACATCGATATTTTGATGATGATGTCTACCATGGTAGGTACGGTGAGCCAAACGGTATCGTCGGAAGTGCTCTACCGAGACATTCATGGCATGAAGGAAACCGGCGAGGCCGAATTCAGAACGCACATCAAGAAGAAATTAAGCATCCACCTCAAGAAACTTTTCAAAGCAGTATTAACATATGAAAATAGCTAGATTTCGCAACATCGTGCTCCCGGCGGTAACGGCCTTTTGGGTGTTCTCCGCAACAGCCCAAACGGAGCGGAGCATATCGCTGTCTGAAGCCATGCAGATGGCCATTAAAAACAGCGGTGCATTGCACATAGCCAATGCCCAAGTGCAGGAGGCAGTTGCCGCGTCCAAACAGGCCAAGGACAACCGTCTTCCCGACCTCAAAGTCTCGGCCTCCTACTTGAGGCTCAACAGCCCCGATGTCACCTTGAAGGTTAAGCTCGGCTCGTCCAACAGCAAGGGCAATCCCGTATCGGTGAGCGAGGCATCTTATGCCTTGGGCAACCTCTCGGTTCCCGTGTTTGGGGGATTCCGCATCAAGTATGGCATTGAATCGGCCCAATTGCTCGAAGCCGCTGCCCGCCTCGACGTGGAACAACAGAAGGAAGCCATCCTGCAAAATGCGGTAGATGGTTATGAAATCCTATTCAAAGCCCAAAAAACGGTAGAGCTGCTGCGCGAGAACCTGAAATCTCAGGAACAACGTGTGAGCGATTTTACGAATCTCCAGAATAATGGCGTACTTGCATTAAACGACCTGCTGAAGGCCAAACTCCAGAAATCGAACATTGAGTTGACGTTGATGGATGCCGAAAGCAATTTGCGCATGACCCGCGTCAACATGTGCCTGTTGCTCGGGCTTCCCGAAAATACGGTGCTCACCACCGACTCCTCCATTTTCAAATTTAAAACAGAGGTGGGCTCGGTGGCTGATTGGGAACAAACGGCTTTCCGCAACCGCAAGGATATGGCCTCGCTGATGCAGCGTGAAAAGGCATCGGAAGTGGCCATCAAAGCCGCCAAAGGGGAATATTACCCGGGTTTGGCAGTGACGGGTGGTTATATTGCCGCCAACGTGCCGGGCCTGCTGACGGTTTCCAATGCCGTGAACGTAGGCATAGGGCTACAGTACAATGTGTCGTCACTGTGGAAGACGCCCGCGAAAATTGAAAGTGCCAAAGCCCGCCTCATCGAGATTCAGGCCAATCAAAGCATCCTGTCCGACGGGGTGCGCCTTCAAATCAATCAGGCTTACGAAGCCTACATGCTTGCCGTCAAGAAAATCGACGTATTCGTTCTCGCAATAGACCAAGCTGAAGAGAATTACCGCATCAGCAAGAACAAATATGACAACAAACTGTTGACGCTCACAGAGTTGATAGATGCAGAAGTGGCCTTGCTCCAAACCCGCATCAACCACGCGGAGGCCAAAGCCGATGCCTATGCGGCCTACAAGAAACTCCAAACCACCGCAGGCGTATTGCTGGACGAAAAATAATGCCCGAATAATCAACAAACAACATTTCAATTCATAAAAACAAAACACACAAAATATTATGGCAACGGCACTCACCAACGAATCGGCTGCACGTACGAACGGTAACGGGGCAGAAAACGAGACGCCCAAAAAGAAAAACAGGACTTTCCTTGTGATTCTAATCGTCCTCGTGGGCGGCGGAACCTTCTTCGGCGTCAGCAAATACATTAACGGACAACATCATGAAACTACCGATGATGCCCAAATAGACGCAGACATCAGCCCGGTCATCCCCCGTATTTCAGGCTATGTTACCGATGTCCGCGTCAAAGACAACCAATTGGTCAAGAAAGGCGATACACTGGTAATATTGGACAACAGGTCTGAAATGATTGCGTTGGAGCAGGCTGAAGCGGCCCTTAAATCTGCCCAAAGCAATTTGGGAGTTGCCCACGCCAGCACAACGGCATCTCGCGCCAATATCGTTACCTTCCAAGCCAACACACAAACCGCCGATGCCCAAATAGAGGCAGCAAAGGTCACCCTGCGCCGCGCAACGCGGGACTATGACCGCTATGCCATCCTCTTGAAGGAGAATTCGGTAACGCTGCAGCAGTTTGAACAAATGGAAGCAGCCAAGCTCACGGCAGAAAAGCAGCTGCGGGTGCTTGAAGACCAGAAAAACGCCGCCAATCGTCAGGTTGCCGCAGCAACGTCGCAGACCGCGGCTACGGCCGAGCAAGTGAACGTGGCCAATGCATCGATTCAGCAAAAAATGGCTGATGTGGATAACGCCAAACTCAACCTTTCCTATACCGCAATCCTGGCACCCGAAGACGGTTTGGTTTCAAAAGTGAATGTGCAAGTGGGTCAGTTGGTACAAATAGGGCAGTCGCTGTTCAGCATTGTAATGGACCACGCGCCATGGGTTGTGGCCAACTTTAAGGAAACGCAATTAGCCCGTATGAAAATGGGCCAGAAAGTGACCGTTCATGTAGATGCCTACCCCAATCATGACTTTGAGGCCAAAGTGGCGTCGTTCTCTCCCGCAACAGGTGCGCGTTTTGCGCTGCTGCCTCCCGACAATGCTTCCGGCAACTTCGTCCGCGTGGTTCAACGGCTGCCCGTGAAGATAGAATTCGACGACAAAGACCAACTGACGAAGCAATTGCGCCCCGGTATGAACGTGGACGTAGACGTACACATCGATCAACAGTAATTTGACGTTGCGGCAGTATTTGCAGTAACTTTTTAAAAAACATTACCCATGCAGGATTCATTGGTAGAATACGGCTCCAGACGGGTCATCATCACCATCACCGCAATTTTGTGCGCGTTGTTGGAAATCGTGGACAGCACGATTGTGAACGTGGCGCTGAACGACATGAAGGGCAATTTGGGCTCCACCCTCACTGAAGTGGCTTGGGTCATCACGGCCTATGCCATCGGCAACGTCATCATTGTGCCCATGACGAGCTGGCTTGCAGCGCAGTTTGGCCGGCGCAACTATTTTGCGGCATCGATAGTTATCTTTACGATTTGCTCCTTTTTGTGTGGCAACTCGTCGAATATTTGGCAGTTGGTCTTTTTCAGGTTCCTACAGGGTGTAGGGGGTGGTGCATTGTTGGTGACCTCCCAAACCATCATCACGGAGAGCTATCCTCCCGAAAAGCGCAACATGGCGCAAGCCATATACGGCTTGGGAGTCATTATAGGCCCAACCTTGGGCCCTCCCTTGGGTGGCTATATCGTGGAACATTATTCTTGGCCCTACATTTTCTACATCAATATCCCGATCGGCATTATTGCCACGCTGCTCACTTTGCAGTTTGTGCGCAGCCCTCGTTATGCCCAAAAGAAACTGGCCAGCGAGGTAGATTGGGCGGGTATCTTCCTTTTGGCTGTTGCCGTGGGCTCGTTGCAGTTTGTTTTGGAACGTGGGCAGGAGGACGACTGGTTCAACAGTTCCACCATCACCAGTCTTGCGGTCATATCGTTGTTCGGCTTCTTTTTCTTCGTGTGGAGGGAACTCACCGCCAAAAACCCCATTGTGGAATTGCGGGTGCTTTCCAATGGCAACCTGCGGATTGGCACGATACTTTCGTTCATCTTGGGGTTCGGGCTCTACGGTTCAACCTTCATCATACCTTTGTACACCCAGAGTACGTTGGGGTGGACGGCCCAGCAATCGGGTGCACTGATGGTGCCGGCGGCCTTAACCACAGCCTTCATGATGCCCATCATCGGGCAAATGCTGCAACGCGGTGTAAAGCAGCAGTATCTGGTGTCGCTAGGTATGTTGATATTTTTTATCTATAGTTTCTGGGGATATAAGATACTTACGCCCGATACGGGGAAGGAGTCGTTTTTCTGGATGTTGATTTTCCGCGGCCTCGGCATGGGCATGTTGTTCATCCCGATAACGGCGCTTTCACTGTCTACACTCAAAGGGCAGCAAATTGGGCAAGGGGCTTCGTTTACCGGAATGATGCGCCAATTGGGAGGTTCTTTTGGAATCGCGGTCATCACGACCTACATGGCACGGCAAAACATGGTTCATCGTAACGAATTGGTTACCAAGCTGCAAGTAGATAATCCATATGTTCAGCAACGTGTAGTGGGCATCACCAACGGCTACATCACCAAGGGTCTTGCTCCAGATGTTTCGTTGAAGAGTGCCTACCAGTCTATGGACTACATGGTCTATAAACAGGCCTCGGTGCTCTCCTACATGGATGTGTTCTTGTTTATCGGCCTCATCTTCCTTTTCTGTATACCATTCATATTGATGGTGAAGAACAAGCCGGCTGCCAAGGGGGAAAAGATAGATATGAGTGCGGCCCACTAGTTTATTGCGTATTTTTTTAAATTAACTACAAGTCAATGGTTTGCAGACTATAACAATAGCACAAAATAAAAAAACAACAATTGATAATTTTGGCCGAAACAAAATGCTGATATTTGCACCACTTGTTGTGGCAGCCAATTCGCTATGATGACTTCATTTAAGGAAAATCAAGAAATATTACAAGAATAAAAATGATTTCCTTATTTAACTGAAGCGGTCAAAACAAGTCAAATAGGATTAATCGGAAAAAAATGAAAACGCACATTGCACGCATCTCGTTGGTAATATACGATTACGACGAAGCCATTGCATACTACACAGAGAAACTGGGTTTCGATGTGCTGGAGGATATGCAGATTTCGGAAACGGACAGATGGATTACGGTTGCACCAAAGGGGTCTACCGGGTTCAGCTTGGTACTGGCCAAAGCGGCCACCGGCAAGCAGAAAAGTAGGATTGGCAACCAGACGGGCGGCCGAGTATTCCTCTTCCTCTACACCGACGACTTTGAAGCATCTTATCAAGAAATGAAGGAAAAAGACATCGAATTCATTTCCGAACCCGAAAACCTTCCGTGGGGTCGCGTCATCAAATTTTGCGATTTGTACGGCAACATCTGGGAGATGATTCAGCCCCAAAAATAAAAAGGTTCTGACCGTGGCTGTTCCGCCCATGCAGAACGGCCACCAAATACTATGAAAAAGAATTTGGAGCGCATGCTGGCGTTGGTTGGGGAAGTATTCGATGTTCGGAGCGACCCCGACCAACTCCAAGTTGCGCCCGATGTGCTCGACCGACTGGCGACCATTCACCCCCGCTGCATTACCCAAATAGAAAATGAGGACGGCCCGTATTGCTGGCTGTTGGGCATACCCACCACTCCGGCAGTCATGAAACAATTTTTGGCTGGTACGATATCGGAACAGCAATTATTCGACCTAACCCATCCGGGAGATACCTTTGAGGCAGTTTACCTGTGCTCTGCCACCGTTCTCCCCGAGTTTAGAAACCAAGGCATTGCCAAGACAGCGGCGTTGGCCATGATTTCCGAAATACGGCTACAGTATCCCATCGCTGCGTTGTATTATTGGAAATTTACCGACGATGGGCAACACTTAGCCGATGCCCTTGCCCGTGCAACGGGGCTCCCGGTTTTCGCGCGGCAACATTGACCACCTTGGGCTTACCAATTTCTACGAATCTTTGATGGATACCCGTCCCACTGCCCTGTTGTTGCGCTGCTCACAGTTTGACCGACGAAATACCACCATCGGCATACCACACTTGGCCCGTTACGAACGATGTGGCCTCCGTCAACAATAGTTTTGCCAAAGCGGCAACGTGTTTGCTGTTGCCTACGGTTTTAAGCGGGTGGCGGTCTGCCGCCGCAGCGCGTTTGGCGTCTGTATTGAGCAGACGGGCTGCGAGAGGCGTATCGGTGAGGGAAGGGGCAATGCAGTTCACCCGTATATGGGGCGCCCATTCTGCAGCCAGGCTACGCGCCAAGCCTTCCACCGCTCCTTTTGCAGCGGCTATCGAAGCATGGTAAGGCATACCCATTTGGGCAGCCACTGTACTGAACAGCACCACAGCGGCCTTCGGTGCCTGCTTCAAGTTGCGTTGGTAGTGCTGAAGCACCCGCACGGCGCCCATCACATTCACGTTGTAATCGGCAAGGAAATCATCGGTTTTGAGGCCCGTAAATGGCTTTAGGTTGATGCTGCCCGG
>CAIVHI010000382.1 GCA_903905685.1 uncultured Bacteroidota bacterium
ACCTGCCCTTTTGTCGGTTGCATTTGGGATAATAGGCCAAAACAGCAGTAAATGGGGTTTGGAACGATTTTGCTACTATGGGTTGCGTTACCAACACCACAACACACCTGTTATGAATTTCAGCAACTATACCATCAAAGCGCAAGAGGCCGTGCAAAAAGCCCAGCAGTCGGCCTTCGACCTCCGCAATTCCCAAATCGAGACTGCACACCTCCTGAAAGCCCTGCTCGACGATACCGAAGGGCCCACTGCTTACCTACTCAAAAAGTGCAATGTCAACATCGGCTTTTTGGATGGTAAGTTGCAGGAATCGCTCAAGAAACTCCCCGTAATCCAAAGCGGCGAACCGGCTCAAAATATGAGTCGCGATGCCGGCAATGCCCTGTTGCGCACCGGCAACATCATGAAGACCTTTGCCGACGAATTCGTCACGCCCGAGCACATGCTCATTGCGCTGCTCCAAATGAGCGACGACACCGGCAAGTTGCTCAAAGATGCCGGCCTTACGGAAAAAAACCTGACTGCTGCCATCAAGGAACTCCGCAAGGGCAGCAACGTCACTTCGCAAACGTCAGATACCCAATACAATTCATTACAGCGTTATGCCAAGAACCTTAACGAGGCAGCCCGCATGGGCAAGCTCGACCCCGTTATTGGTCGCGATGAGGAAATCAGGCGTACGCTTCATATCCTCTCCCGCCGCACCAAGAACAACCCCATCCTTGTAGGCGAACCTGGTGTGGGCAAGACAGCCATCGTGGAAGGCTTGGCCCACCGCATCATTAATGGCGACGTGCCGGAGAATTTGAAGTCCAAAATCATCTTCGCACTCGATATGGGTGCGCTGATGGCGGGCGCCAAGTACCGCGGTGAGTTTGAAGAACGCCTGAAGGCGGTAGTGAAAGAGGTGACCGAAAGCGATGGCTCCATCATTTTGTTCATCGATGAGATACACACCCTGATAGGTGCCGGCGCCACCGAGGGTGCCATGGATGCCGCCAACATCCTGAAACCCGCACTTGCCCGCGGCGAACTGCGCGCCATTGGCGCCACTACGCTGAACGAATACCAAAAATATTTCGAAAAAGACAAAGCTTTGGAGCGCCGCTTCCAGAAGGTGATTGTGGATGAACCCACGCCCGAAGACGCCATATCCATCCTCCGCGGCCTCAAAGACCGCTACGAAAGCCACCACCAGGTGCGCATCAAGGACGAGGCCATCATTGCCGCCGTGGAACTGTCGTCGCGCTACATCACCGACCGCTTCCTGCCCGATAAAGCCATCGACCTCATAGACGAAAGCGCGGCCAAACTGAAGCTTGAACTGAACTCCATGCCCGAAGAACTGGACGAACTGGAAAGGCGCATCCGCCAGTTGGAGATTGAGCGGGAAGCCATCAAACGCGAAGACGACAAGGACAAACTCAAGGAACTCAACCAGGAAATCTCCCTGCAAACCGTGGCTCGCGACACCGTGAAAGCCAAGTGGTTGGAGGAAAAGGACATTGTCGACAACATCAACGAATCGAAAAACAACATTGAAAAACTGAAACTGGAAGCCGAGCAGGCCGAACGCGAAGGGCACTATGGCCGTGTGGCCGAAATCAGGTATGGCAAGCTGCAACAGGAAGAAGCCATCATAGCCCAACTCTCGGCCCAGCTCGACGAAATGGGGAGTCGCCACAAGCGCCTATTAAAGGAAGAGGTGGATGCCGAGGACATTGCCGAAAACGTGGCCAAGGCTACCGGTATACCCGTGCAACGCATGTTGCAAAGCGAACGTGCCAAGCTTTTACACCTTGAAGACGAACTGCACAAACGCGTGGTGGGGCAAGACGAAGCCATCGAGGCCGTTGCCGACGCAATCAGGCGCGGCAGAGCGGGTTTGCAAGACCCGCGCAAGCCCATTGGCTCGTTCATCTTCCTCGGCACCACGGGCGTAGGTAAGACGGAACTGGCCAAGGCACTGGCCGAAATCCTGTTTGACGACGACAGCATGATGACGCGCATAGATATGAGCGAGTATCAGGAAAAACACAGCGTCAGCCGCTTAGTGGGTGCGCCTCCCGGCTATGTGGGCTATGACGAGGGTGGACAACTCACCGAAGCCGTAAGGCGCAAACCCTATTCCGTCATCCTGCTCGACGAGATAGAAAAGGCGCATCCCGATGTGTTCAACATCTTATTGCAGGTGCTCGATGATGGCCGCCTCACCGACAACAAGGGTCGCGTGGTGAACTTCAAGAACACCATCATCATCATGACCAGCAACATGGGCAGCCACATCATACAGGAAAATTTTGCCGACCTCAAGGACAACCAAGACTTGGAAGCCGTGGTGGAGAGCACCAAGGAACAGGTGATGCAGGTGCTGAAAGAATCGCTGCGCCCCGAATTCCTGAACCGGATAGACGACGTCATCGTGTTCCGTCCGCTGATGAAGAAGGAGATACGCGGCATCATCAAGATTCAGTTGGAGCATTTGAAGGAGCAATTGGCCGTTCAAAACATCAAGTTGGAATTTACCGATTATGCCCTCGACTACCTCGTCAAGCGCGGTTTCGACCCGCAATACGGCGCCCGTCCGCTGAAGCGCGTCATCCAAAAAGACATCATCAACCTCCTCAGCAAAAAAATCATCGCCGGCGACATCGACAAGTCGAAACCCGTGCTGATAGATGTATTTGATGGGATAGTGGCGATAAGGAATGAGGCAGCGTTGGTGTGATTTTGGGGGAAGCGGTAGAAGATGGGGTGGGCATTGGGCTCGCCCCATTTTATTTGAACAATTGTCGAAATTGGATAAACTCGTTGTTGAAATCGGAATCGGGGCATTTGTTTACCCCGCATTCCAGTGCATCATTTTGGGTAAACGCGAGGTCGATTTTGGATGATGAAAAACTTTTCAAATCAATGCCGTCCTCATGCATTACAACCACTGCCCATTGTCGTTTAGGACCATAGATGCCACATACTACAAAAAAGCCAATTTGCTGTTTTATGAACAAAACAACATTACCGCGTTCAAGAAGATTTTCATAGACCAATTCGAATTTGCGGTGCGCACCTATTTCTAATGTTGCGGCAATCGGATGCAGGTGCAATCCATGTCACCACTATTTGCAATGTCTGTTGCCCACGCCTTCCGGGTGTTGCGTTCCACTTGGAGTAGGGAGTGGACGATGTATTGGGCGATAGTCCTACAGTTGACAAAATTCGGCCCGTGAATAGTTGGACGTCAAATCTCCCATTCCAACTACGGATGGGAGGCATTGCAATGCCGGCGCGGGCGACGAAGTTGCATTGCAGACCGTTGATTGTGAAGAGTTTCCCTTGATTCTACCTTCCAATTGGCGACATTAAATCCGGCCGGCAATGCTGTAGGGTCAAACCCCTTGTTCGAGAATCGCACGTAGATGGCATAATCGGTTGCTTCCCGCCTCCCAATTTTTTTCGTGGATTTCAACCGGGGTTATCATTATCTTTGCCGTTTTTCAAAAGCATTTTTAACATGCGAAAATTCGCCGGTCTTCTCACCGCATTTTTGTTGATATTCAATTTTTTTGCCCAAGGCCAAGGTAAGCCCGGTACCATCAAGGGGTTTGTGTATGATAAGAAGACCGGTGAGCCCGTCATAAATGCCAATGTGGCCGTTATTGGTGCCAAGGCCGGGGAGCAAACCGACATCAATGGTTACTTCTCCCTCAACCTCCCCAACGGCAATTATACACTGGTCATCACCAGTATTGGTTTCGACTCTGCGTCGCTAACCTTCAATTTGCTGCCCGATGCGGTCATTACCAAGACCTTTATGCTGGCTACGAAGGGAGTGGAACTCGATGCACACGATGTAAAGGCTCATCAAACCGACAAGAAAAGCAAAGTGGGTATCGGCATCACCAATATCACGCCCACCCAATTGAAGATATTGCCGAGCTCAGGCGGTGAGCCCGACCTCGCCCAATACCTACAAGTTATTCCGGGTGTGGTGTTCACCGGCGACCAAGGCGGCCAGCTTTACATTCGTGGTGGCTCTCCCGTGCAGACAGGCATATACTTGGACGGCGTTACCATTTATAATCCCTTCCACTCCATCGGCTTGTTCTCCGTATTCGAGACCGAGGCCATCCGGAATGTGGACGTTTATACCGCCGGTTTCGGCGCACAATATGGCAACCGCACCTCCGCCATTGTAGACGTACATACAAAGGACGGCAACAAGAACGATATGTCCGGACTGGTGTCCATCTCCCCAATCATGTCGCGCGCCATGCTTGAGGGGCCGCTGGTGAAATCGAAGAAGGATAATGGCGCCGGCATTACCTACCTCCTCACCGCCAAAACAAGTTATTTGGACCAAACTTCCAAATCCATCTATTCTTCGCTCGGCACCCCGTTCTCGGTAGGTCTGCCCTACAGGTTTACCGATTTGTACGGTAAAGTCACCTTCAGCGGCGACAATGGTTCCAAGTTGAACATCTTCGGCATGAGCTTCAACGACCATGCGCAGTTATTGGACCCCACAAGCAACCTTCCCATTGCCGACTACCACTGGCAAGCCGTTGGCGGTGGCGCGACCTTCGTCGTTTCTCCGGGTAGTTCCTCTGCATTGATTGACGGAAAGCTCGCGTTCTCCAACTACAACATCAGCCTCAGCCAAAATGACCTTGCCACCGATACCATTCCAAGACAAAGCCAAATCAATGGCTTTGAAGGTGCCATCAACTTCACTTACTTCCTGCCCAACTACAGCCAAATAAAGTACGGCGTCGAAATCAGTGGCTTGCACACATCGCTCAACTACTTCAGCGCGCCCGGTA
>CAIVHI010000383.1 GCA_903905685.1 uncultured Bacteroidota bacterium
GCCGAGAACGACTACAACGATGCCATAGGCGACGAGCACATCGGCACATCGGTAGACACGCCCATGCGTGCCGACGCATTCGAATTGTCGGACGCTCAGAAAATCCAGAAAATAGAGAGTCATTTCCGCGAAATCATGCATACGCTCGGGCTAGACCTTTCGGATGACAGCCTGAAAGGCACTCCGCGCCGCGTAGCCAAGATGTATGTCAAGGAAATCTTCTCTGGCCTGCACCCCGACAACAAGCCCAAAATTGCCCTCTTCGACAACAAATACAAGTATGACCAAATGTTGGCGGAGAAAGATATTGAACTATTCAGCAACTGCGAGCACCACTTTGTACCTATCTATGGCAAAGCCCATGTAGCCTACATTTCCTCCGGTAAAGTCATTGGGTTGTCCAAGCTCAACCGCATAGTGCGGTATTTCGCCGCTAGACCCCAGGTACAGGAACGCCTTACCATGCAGATAGGCCGGGATCTCCAAGAGATTTTGGAAACCAAGGATGTGGCCGTGCTCATTGATGCCAAGCATATGTGTGTATCCACCCGCGGCGTGAAAGACTCCAACTCAGCAACCGTTACCGCTTTTTACGACGGCAAATTTAATGACGAGGCCGTTCGCAAGGAGTTTTTGGCATACCTCAATTTGGGGACTCACGCTTAACAACCAACCAACCAACCCGGTATACATGATTCACGTCCTCCGTCAAACACAGGTATTACCCATAACCCTCGATGAGGCATGGCAGTTTTTCAGTACCCCCGCCAACCTCAACGACATTACCCCCGCGGATATGGCGTTCCGTATCATAGGCGAGCCGCCGGTCGCGGCATATGAAGGGCAAATGATTGTATACCGCATCAAGCTGTTTCCCGCAGTGTCGGTGGAGTGGGTTACTGAAATCACCCATATAGAGTCTCCCTGCTATTTTGTAGATGAGCAACGCTTCGGTCCGTATGCCATGTGGCACCATGAGCACCGTTTCAGGGCGGTAGAAGGCGGCGTGGAAATGCTGGATACCGTTCATTACAAATTGCCCTTTGGGGCATTCGGCAACTTGTTTCACGGGCTGCTGGTAAAGCCCAAATTGATGCAGATATTCGGCTTCCGTAGGCAGATTTTGGAAAAGCGTTTCCCGGGCAAAAAATAAAAGCATCAGCATGGAAAACAGCACCCCCGTCAACATATTTTGGTTTCGCCGAGACCTTCGCCTCGAAGACAATGCAGGGCTGTATCACGCCTTGAAACAGGGTGAGCCGGTATTGCCTCTGTTTATCTTTGATACAGAAATCTTAAACGCTCTGCCGGACAGAAGGGATGCTCGGGTGGCATTCATTCATCAGGCATTGGAGCAAATGCATCTCCAACTTGCCCAAATGGGTAGTGGTCTGTACGTGTTTCATGGCACCCCTGCCGAAGCCTTTCGCCAGATAACGGCAAATTACAAAGTGTCGGCCGTCTATACCAATCACGACTACGAGCCGTATGCTCGGCGACGGGATGCGGAAATCGGCACAATGCTCGCAGAGCAGGGGGCTGCCATGCATACCTACAAAGACCAAGTGGTATTCGAAAAAGACGAGGTGCTGAAGGACAACGGCGAACCTTATACGGTGTTTACGCCCTACAGTAAGAAGTGGAAGCACTTGGTGAACGGGTTTTACTTAAAGCCTTATCCCTGCGATACCTATTTCGGAAGCTTTTTAAAGTTTGCCGCGCCGCCATTCCCGTCGTTGCAATCGCTGGGCTTTGAGAAAGGGCTCTTCTTATTTCCACCTCCAAAGATGGACGCCTCGGTTGCGAAGCAATATTCTGAGAAGCGCGATATTCCGGGCATTCCGGGCACTACCCGTTTGAGTGCCCATCTGCGGTTTGGTACCGTAAGTGTAAGGAAGATGGTGGCCCAGGCGGCAATCCAAAACACGACACTGCTGAACGAGTTCATTTGGAGGGAGTTCTACCAAATGATATTGTGGCACTTTCCTCAAGTGGTGAATCGGGCGTTCAAAAAGGAATATGATGCTGTGCCCTACCGCAATAATGAGGAAGATTTCGAACGCTGGCGAAGCGGCACAACGGGCTATCCCATAGTGGATGCCGGCATGAGGCAACTCAACGCAACGGGCTATATGCACAATAGGGTGCGGATGGTAGCCGCATCATTCCTGGTAAAACACCTGCTCACCGACTGGCGTTTTGGCGAGGCCTATTTTGCATCCAAACTCTTGGATTTCGATTTGGCGGCAAATAACGGGGGGTGGCAGTGGTGTGCGGGTTGCGGTTGCGATGCCGCCCCCTACTTCCGCATTTTCAATCCGTATCTCCAAACAGCCAAGTTCGACCCCGATTACCTTTATATTAAGCAATGGATACCCGATTATGACGACCTGACGTATATCCGACCCATGGTAGACCACAATTTTGCCCGTCAACGTTGTCTGGATGCTTATAAGTCGGTGCTGGGAGCGGGTTTGAAAGCTTAGTTTCCAAGCAGGCATATTCCTGGCCTTCTCCGAGTAGCGTCGCTACCGTTTCCAAAAACACGAAAAATTCCGTATTTACCGGAACTTTTCGTTTAAAAATGGGTGGATAAGATTAATAAATCAGCGCATCGAAGGCGTTAAGCTTTGCGATGATCGTAGCGTGATTGGTTACCAAATCGGTTTTCAACGCCCAAACCGCTTTGTAGGCAGGCACCTGTTGCGTGGTCAGGTAGCTGGTATAGTAGTCCCTGTCGGTAGTGGTCGTTGCATCATGAATGCTCTTTTTCGTTACCCCGAGCACGCGAATCATCATGGTGTTCAGCGTTTCGAAAGTCGCTTTAGCCGAGGTAGTGTCGCCGGCAGTCAGGTATGCATCCAACTGGTTTACGGTTGTAGTGAACGATGCCGCTGTTACGGTCGTGGTGCTTTGGGCCGCAGCTTTCTGCACAGGCATTGCAACAACTATGGCTGCAAACAGTCCGAAGGATAAAATCAAACGTTTCATTATGGCTTCTATTTAAGTTTTTTCGATCAAAATTTGGTTCACTCATTATCTAAGACAGCTGCACCCCCCTCATATAGTTGGGTAACATACCTCAAGGAAGGCGAATTTATTTTTTCGCCCAGTCCGAGCGTGGGCCACTTATCATCAACCGATGCAATTGTATTTGCATCAGCAACAATGATGTTTGGCCACGGTCTCACAAAGTTATCCGTTTTTTTCGATTTACGTGTGCCGTCAAGTCCTAAAATATTTTTTTTGCCTCTATTGAAAAAATGGTCCCTTTTCGGGTCCAGATTATTGCAGAATCGCCAAAGGGCATCAGGAATATTGTCCGCATCCACCAATTGTTCTATATAAAGAATCATTTTAATTCCTGCAAGGCTCGGCAATTCGCAAAGGTGGTCGTGTATCTCGCGCACGTCCGCCGCCGATTTTTTGTCTACCGATACGATGAGTGCAGGGATACCGTAACCCATAGCGGCACGCGTGCCCACCGAGATGATTTGGGGGATCGCCTTTTTGATCGCCTCCCCATGAAATCCGCCGGTGGGTGCCACATAGGGTACGCGAGGTGTCATTTGTTCTTCGTCTGTCTTGGCCGAGCCATCGATACACATTTTGCCGCCGAAGCCGGTTTTGGAACAACTATGATCCAGCACATCGGCCGGCCCTTGCAGGAAGTACACGTCGGTAGTGGGGTCCACATTGTCCAGCACATACTTGGCCAGCTTCGCATAGTCGTCAATTGCAATGCCGCTGGTAGCCGCACTATCGGTGAGCACCAGTATTTTGTTGAACATCATTTGCCCCGCGCCCCAAAGTGCGTTCATTACTTTTTGTCCTTGTCCGGCATAGTCTTTCAGGAAAGATGCGATGACCAAATTATGGAACACGCCCTCCACCGGCATGTTCATATCGGTTATTTCAGGCACCATCGTCATTTTGATGGGGGCCAAAAATATGCGTTCGGTAGCCTTACCTATCCAAGCGTCTTCTTGGGGGGGTATGCCCACTATCGTGGCAGGATAAACGGCGTTTTTGCGGTGGGTGATGGCCGTGACGTGGAAACGGGGATACCAGTCGGGCAGGGAATAATAGCCGGTATGGTCTCCGAAGGGGCCTTCCCAAATCAGTTCCTCCTCAGGGTCTATATAGCCTTCTATAATGATATCGGCATCAGCAGGCACCTCAATTTCGGGCTGGGTGATGCAGCGCACCAGTTCCACTTTCTTTTTGCGCAGGAAGCCGGCAAGCATGTATTCGTCCACATTGTCGGGTAGGGGAGCCGTGGCGGCGTATGTATATACCGGGTCTCCACCCAATGCCACGGCTACCGGCATCTTTTTATGCAGCTTTTTGTATTCGTTGAAGTGGCGGGCCGATACTTTATGCTTGTGCCAGTGCATGCCCGTCATATCCTTGGAAAACACCTGCATGCGGTACATGCCGATGTTGCGGATGCCCGACGATGGGTCTTTGGTGTGGATGGCCGGCAATGTAATGAACGGACCACCATCGTTGGGCCAGCACGTCAGCACCGGTATTTTCGATAAATCGGGCTCTGCCACAACCACCTCTTGGCAGGCACCGCGGCCGGATACTACCTTAGGCATGTAGGAGGCGAACTTGCCCAATTCGGGCAGCATGGCCAATTTCTCCACAATGCCCTTTTTGGGTGAAGACAGTTTTTTGAAAAGGTCTTCGATTTCGTGGGCTATTTCGTCCAGGTTCGTCACGCCCAATGCCATGCACATACGCTTCTCGCTGCCCATAGAGTTGATGAGGACGGGGAAGCCGGTGCCCGTGTTTTCGAACAGGAGCGCCTTGTTGCGGTCGGGGGTTTTGGAGACGCGGTCGGTAATTTCGGCAATCTCGAGGACGGGGTCTACGAAGGTCTTTATCCTCACCAACTCGCCCGCCGCTTCCAATGCATCGATGAATGCACCCAATGATTTATAAGCCATGCGGCAAAGTTAGTGACACTGCCGTTACCGGTCCGCTGATAGGGGTATAAAGTAAATGACTACAGGTATAGCATGGTGCATTTTGTAACGGTACCTAAGTTCAAAAGACTGAGGCGGTAAAAGAATGCTGTATGGCATTTTGGGTGTGTTGGGGTTAATGCTTTTCCATGCGCATGAGGCAAAATACATTTTGTAAAAAAAAAAATTTAAATGCATGTGTATCAATTGCGGAAGGAACTCTTAAATTTGCGATATATAGGTATCATGTTCGATATCTATACATTTGAAGATTTCAATTAATATAAACGCATTAAAACAAAAAAATCAAATGAAAATCATCAAAATTTCTACGGTATTTTTAGCCTTGGTCGTTGCTTTAGGCAGTTGTAAAAAAGGCGATAC
>CAIVHI010000384.1 GCA_903905685.1 uncultured Bacteroidota bacterium
GAGAGTAAGAGTGAGAGTAAGAGTGAGAGTAAGAGTGAGAGTAAGAGTGAGAGTAAGAGTGAGAGTGAGAGTGAGAGTCCTAGCACGGTCCCCCGACTCCTTACTTGCGTATCAAGACCCGGCAACCGGCATCTACCAAGGTATAGAGCTCGTCCACGTCTTTGTTTTTAAGGGCTATGCAGCCGTCGGTCCACCCTACGCCTTTATCTATGAGGTCGTCGCCGCCGCGCCAAACGCCATGTATGCCCACCGCGCCACCGGGCCGGGCATTGGGTTTCAGGAGCCCTTTTTGCTTCAGGGCTTCGAACAGCGCAGTGGTGGAATCGTTGGGGTAGTTGAGCAATAGGAATTTGTTGTAGTGCGAACCTGCTTTTTTGGACACGATGGAGAATCTACCCTCCGGCGTGCGGCGGTCGCCCTCTATGAGCTTGTTTTCCAAAGGCTTGGGACCGAAAACCGCTTTATAGGAGCGAATTAGGTGTTTCCGGTAATACAGCTCCAGCCGCCCCGCAGATTTAGTGACGAGGATGAGGAGGGAGTCCTGCAACAGCGTATCGCGGTTGATGGGTGTTTTGATAGCCTCTACCAATCGGGGGATGTTGATTGTTTCGGTGACCTTTTTGCCGCCCTTTATATATTGGATCGTCCGAGTCCGGTTGCCGGCGGCATCTACGGTTTCGTTCAGTACCCGGGCATCGCGTGGTGGAGAGCTTGGTGTTTGAGCCGATACCCGAACGGTCGAGGCCCACAACAGACCCACCAAGCACAAGAGATACGATTTCACCGGCGGCAGCGGTTTTGGCAGTAAGGCATTAGAGGTCCCGGTTTTTAAACACCGGCACCGTAGAGCAAGGTTCGCCATACATCACCGATTTGGCTATGGGCCGCAACCGCGCGGTGGCCGCTACATAGGCACTCTCGGGCACCGCAACGGTGCCGCAACCCTTCACTACAATGCGCTTGCCTACAAAATCCGTCACATCCATTTCCGCAATGTTTTGGCGAATGAGGCCGTTGACGATTTCGGATTGGGTGCCAAAGCCAACCGTAAGTGCTACGGGTTGAAGGGATGCAGCAGCGAGCATGTAGGCCCACATAGGTATTACGGCATCGGCAGAGCACGTAATGGCTACATGTTTGCCGCGGAAGGGCTCAAAATCTGCTGTCTGTAAGGCGGCACGGTAGTCCTTTTCCTTCAAAATCATCTCCCTAAATAGGAACGGCTTGAGGTCGAACACCGCAACTACGTCATCTGCCGGCAAATAAGGCGTCAAATCGAGCGTAATTAGGCTACTTTCCGCCACCCTGTTCACAATTGGCTCCATATCTTTATGATTGTCTGCAAAATTAGGCATTCGTGGTCAGTGTTATGCCTCCGATTCGGATGCGTATAGTTGGGGCTGATAGGGGCATTTTCACGGGTAGCGTTTTGTTCCCGCCAATACACCAGTAAAAAAACTTTCAAAATCGCAGGCGTTTGGTTGTTTTTTTCTACATATTTAATCGTAGCCGATTTATTTTTGGTTAAGCAACAACGAATGGAGTCCAGGTTGGTCCGGTAGAAGGGATTGGCTGCCATGCATCGATTACAAAAAACCAATCTAAAATTTATTTTCGCATATCGGCATTATTCCTACATTTGCAACACAACCATTAAAGTATCGACATTATTGCTACTGTATGAAAAAATCAATTATTATTACGACATTTTGCGCTGCGTTGGCCTATGTAGTGCTTACGTCAAGCTCGTCGGGGCTATCCACCGACAATACCGGAGCCCAGGGCACAACCGGCTGCAGCTGCCACAGCCCTAGTGCGAACTCCCTTATCAACGTTACGATAGAGCTCGATTCCGCAGGGTCGCCCGTCACACACTATGTAGGTGGCGGCAGCTACACCATCAAGCTTTCGGGCACCAACAATACATCTTTCTCGCTTCCCTATTTCGGGTTCCAGCTCACGACCGTGAAAGCGGCGGGCGCGGGCACCGGCACCGCCGTGTATACCGGCACACTGGCATCGTCGGGGCTTCCGACCGGCTGCAAGAACACCACAGTGGGCACCCTGCACCTAGTGGAACACAACACCCCAAATGTTGCTACAACGGGCACCGGAGCAACGGGGACAACCTATGTGCGCTCCATTGCTTGGACGGCCCCTGCTACCGGAACCGGCAGCGTTTCGCTTTACGGCGTCATCAATGCAGTGAATCACAATGGCAGCTCTTCAGGCGACTATTGGAACGCCGCAACGGCGGTCACCATCAGCGAATTTGTGCCCTTGGGCGCCATCACCGGCGATTCTACGGTATGTGCCGGCAGCACCTTCACACTATCTGATGCCACAACGGGGGGCACTTATACCAGCAGCAATACCACTGTGGCAACGGTGGGCGGCACATCGGGCATCGTAATGGGCTTGGTGGGTGGCACTGCGACCATCACTTACACCGTAGGTACACAAACTGCCGTGCGGGGCATTACCGTCAATACCGTGCCGGCAACCCCTTCACCCATTTCCGGGTCCGCTACGGTTTGCGCTGGGGCCACCATCACCCTCTCCGAGGCCACACCAGGCGGCACTTGGAGTGCCGTCAATTCCAGGGCTATGATATCGTCAGGGGTAGTCATGGGAGTTTCCGGGGGTATCGACACTATAAAATATACCGTATCCAATACTTGCGGCAGTAGTGCAGCATCGTACGTGGTTACGGTAAACACCCCAATCCTTGCCGGTACCATTACCGGCACCCCCTCCCTGTGTGTCGGCTCTGTGGCCACTTTTAACGATACGGTAGCCGGCGGTGTTTGGAGCAGTAGCGATACTGCGGTTGCCAAGGTTTTTCCCGGCGGTATTGTGGTAGGTACCGGCACGGGTACCGTGATATTGACTTATTCCATTTCGGGCTTGTGCGGCCTTTCTTCTGCCTATTCGGCCCCGTTGTCGGTTTCCACCCCCCCCAATCCGGGTAGCATTGCCGGCCCTTACTCGGTATGCCTCGGCGGTACAGCTACGCTCACCGACTCCATAACGGGTGGAGTTTGGTCTGCAACCAACACACACATCTCGATTACTCCGGGTGGCATCGTCACCGGCAATTCGGTTGGGGAAGATACCTTGATGTATACCGTTACAGCAGGCTGCGGGCCTGCTACGGCCTATTTCTGGATGGGCGTAGATACCACCCCGCATGCGGGGCCGATAGTTGGGTCATCCACCTTGTGCGTAGGCGCCACGGTCACCATTACGGATTCCATCTACAGCGGCTATTTCGGAAGCGGGGTATCTGTGGCCTTCTCAGACAGCAACCTCAGCTTCAACCATTCGGTGGGCCACGATAGTGCGGCCGTTACGGGCCTGGTCGCTGGTGTAGATACCATGACCCTGATCGTCACCGATGCCTGCGGCACCATCAATGTGCAAAAAGTATTTACCATAAACCCCGCACCGAATGCCGGCACCATATCGGGTCTTTCAACGGTATGCCTTGGTGGTGTTGCAACGCTTTCAGACAGTGTTTCGGGTGGTGTTTGGAGTTCTTCCGACACGTTCACCACCGTATCGGGTCCGGGCGTCATCAACGGTCATCGTTTGGGTAGCGACACTATCAGGTACTCCGTTACCAATTCGTGTGGCACCGCTTCTGCATCGTTCCCGGTTACCGTGTCTTCCACTGTTGTAGCGGGTACCATCTCGGGTGCCACTTCACTTTGCGGCGGGACTTCGGCCAGCTTCGCAGCAACCGTCTCGGGCGGCGTATGGAGTAGTAGCAACAGCCATGCCTTAGTAGGCACCGGAGGAGTGGTCACTGCGGTTTCAGCGGGAACAGACACAGTCAATTATACCGTAACCGAAACTTGCGGCAGTGCGACGGCATCTTTACCGATTACCATCAATGCGACCCCTTCACCTATCACCGGTTCAGCCACGCTATGCAGCCTCACGGCAGGCACTTACACCGATTCCCTTACGGGTGGCACTTGGTCGGTCTCCGACACTTCGATAGCCACCATTACCGGTACAGGTGTAGCGACTCCACATGTAGCAGGTACCGCGTCATTCATCATCAGCTATACTACAACTTCAGGCTGTATTGCGACAACCCCAGTTGAGGCGATCAACATCATCCATCCCTCCTCCGTCACCGGCATCGACTCCGTGTGTGCAGGCTCCACAATCACCCTTTCAGACTCTGTGGCCGGCGGTATTTGGACTACCACCAACAGTCATGCTTCCATTTCGGGCATTGGCATCATTACCGGCATATCGGCCGGCACCGATACCGTATCTTATGCCATAACCAATGCCTGCGGGGTAGGTAAATCCCACTTCGTAGTTAGGGTTACCGGTGGTTCGGCTTCGGCCGGTGTCATTTCAGGGGGTACTGCCGTTTGCCCCGGCGACACCCTGCATTTTTCCGAAACCGTAAGTGGTGGCAATTGGTCGGTTTCCAACGGCAATGCTACCGTAACCACTGGAGGTGTAGTAACCGGAGTGACCGGCGGCGTAGATACCGTGCGCTATAGCATCGTCAATAGTTGCGGAACAACAACCGCCACCAAGGTCATTACAACACATCCCGCACCATATGCAGGCTCCATAACGGGACCACAAACCGTATGTTCCGGGGCCACCTCAACGTTGGTGGACAGCATATCCGGCGGTACCTGGTTTTCAATCGGCGGTCATGTTTCCACTTCAACCGTGGGTATCTTGACAGGGACATCGATGGGGACATCTACCGTGGGTTATGCAGTTGCCAACAGTTGCGGTACGGACACCGCTGTGTTCACCGTCTATACCGATACATTGCCCACCCTGAGTCCCATAATTGGTACGACTTCATTGTGTATCGGCGCATCGGTCACGATTACCGATTCAGTTACCGGTGGTGGCAGTATGATCGGCGTCGCGGTAACACCAACCGTTTCCAACGGGCACATGACACTCGATACCCTCGCGGGGATGCATGCCGGATTGGGTACGGGCGTGTCGGCAGGGTTGGACACGGTCATGTTGACGGCTGTGAACGTCTGCGGCAGCGCAACGACCACTAAAGTATTCACGGTGAATCCGGCACCTGTTGCGGGCACCATTAGTGGTACGGATAGCGTATGCGCCGGTGCCATGGTTGCTTGGTCTACCACGGTGAGCGGCGGCACATGGACTGCAACCAACAGCGATGCACTCCCCATGGCCGGCAACATCACCGGTGTAGCTGCCGGTGTGGATACCGTGATTTACACAGTATCCAATCTCTGTGGAAGCGCCATTGCCAAGAAGGCGATTACCGTATTGCCCCTCCCTGCGGCCTGCATCCTTCCCGGTGCCGACAGCCTTTGTCCAGGTGCTACTACTACGGTGAACCCTTGTTCGGTAGGCGGCACTTGGTCGGTGCATAACGGGCATGCCTCGATTGCCGGGGGGGTGGTTACCGCCATCACCGGCGGTATCGATACCGTGGTGTATACCGTAACCAATTCGTGCGGAGTCGATTCGGCACGCACCACGGTTACGGTGCGCGGCTTGGCTCATGCAGGCCCGATAACCTCGCATGACAGCATCTGCGTGAGCGACACCGTTATGGTAGCCGATAGTGTTGCGGGCGGAACCTTCCGTTTATCGAACAGCCTTGCTGCGCTTATCGGAGCCAAAATGTTTGGAGTGGCTCAAGGTAAGGACACCTTGTATTACACCCTCACAGGCATTTGCAACAGCGACACCGTGCAGCAGACCATCACCATTAATCCACAACCGGTGGCGGGTTCCATAACGGGCGACAATATGCTTTGCGTAGGTACTACGGTAACCCTATATGATGGCGGGGCAAGTGGCACGGGCACTTGGAGCTGCACCAATGGTCACGCCACAATTACATCATTGGGGGTAGTGACGGGTGTAAGCGGCGGAACGGATACCGTAAAATATTCGGTAACCAATGTTTGTGCAACCCGCGTTGCCTCCTACGTCATCACCTCGAACGGCATTCCCAACCCGGGCACCATTAGTGGTCCTGCCGTAGTCTGCATCGGGGCATCTGCCACGTTGGTAGATACGGTTTCCGGCGGAATATGGAGTGTGCGCACTTCAAAAGCCACCATCCATCCGGGTGGTGTACTTACCGGCGTAGCGGTAGGTATCGACACCGCGGTATATACGGTGGCATCGTTTGCGGGTTGTCTTGACTCTGTATTGTTTGGCTTTACCGTCAGTACCGCGCCGGCTACGCCTACTGTTTCGGGTGTGCCCTACGTTTGTATCGGCGGTCACGATACGCTTTATGGCACGCCTGCCGGGGGCATTTGGGCAGCAACCAATGGAGACGTGAATGTTTCAGGCGGGGTTTTGACGGGCATTGCAGCCGGAAAAGACACCGTGAGCTACAACTTGGTGACGGCTTGCGGAACGCTCACTGCAGCAGCCGTCATCAATGTATTCACGCCAATAGAGTGCGATTCGGTATTGTCGGTAAATACCGTGCTTGGCGAGATGGAGACCATTACGTGTTATCCCAATCCCAATAACGGCCACTTCGCCGTCGCATTGCCATCAAGTTGCTGCGGTTCCATTATCGTTACCGATGTTTATGGCAACAACATATGGACGGGGACTGCGAGCGGAAAAACTGCTGAAGTAGATTTGGGTCGTCCTACGGCCGGTACCTATTTCATTGCGGTACGTAATGGTATGCATACCTATCGCGGCAAGATTATCGTTTATTGATCGTGGGTTGCGAATAAACCGAAGAGGCTGCCGAAACAAACGGCAGCCTCTTCGGTTTTATACTTGCCGGCCATAGGTACCAACGGGCAACGGACGGGTTTTGGTGGGAGCTGGAACTTCGCGGGGCTTGAGACTAACGTTACGAACGCAATTTGTAGGTACGTATTATCTGCATAATGCGCGACTCCCATACATCTGGAACTTCAGAGTAACCGGACAGACTAATGGCGTGAACCCAGCGGGCGGCGTCTTTCTTGTTCTTCAAACGGGGATAAAAACGCTTTTCGGACACATAGGCGCAGAAATCGATGTAGGAGAACAATTCCACCCCATATTGCTTGTACCGACTCTTGCTGCCGGCGGCAGTCCGGTAGTTGTTGTCGCCCACAATGCCGAAGTGGTTGTTGAGCACTCGTGCAGTAGGGCAATTGCCTGCCGACGACTCCACCACGGCTACGGCCAAAATGACCGATTTGGGAATGCCGTAAATTGCCGACAATATGGATGCGGTAACCATATGGTCGCGGATATAGGCATCGACATCGATATGCGGATGTACCTCCACCGACCTCGACTCTGCTACCGATGTTTTGAAAACCGACAAAGCAGCCAACAAAAACACATAAAAAACCTTTTTCATTATTTATGTTTTGGTGATGCGCCAATATCGGCAAGAACCCTTCAGGACTCGACCGCGCTTCCGGCGGCCAATCCCCATCAAAACAAAGATACGGAAAGTGTCTATAAGATTACCGGATAAAGTGTTAAAAACGGAGTATGGTGGGTGCCGCCTGCAGCATCAGATTTCCTTATAGGCCATGACATATTCCTGACCATTGCGAGCCACATGTGCCGTAAATTTGCGCATCGTGGTACAGAATAGGGCAAACTTCAATGTCGACAGTTCGGCAGTGTTCGGGGCATGGGGGCATGCTGTACGGGTGCTCCGCACGTTTCCCATTCCGGTGTCTGATGCCATTCTTGCCGAGCGGAGCGATGTGGCTTTCCCCGAAAACGGGGTGCCCGATGAGATGGGACGCCTTACCATATCGCCCACCAACGATGGCGATTTCCGGATAGATTTGCACTACCTGAGATACGACGACCAAGAGTCGGACGATGTGTCGGTGTATGCCATGCAGTTCTTACCCGACTTTTTCATGGAGCACCCTCCAGGAGAGATTGCGGGTAATTTGCCATTCCACTTCGAGCCCGATGGAGGAGCCCACCAATTTGCGCTATGTGCCCAAACCTGTGCCCTGCTCGATGCTTTGCAGGCTCCCGATGCTGAGGCCGGACGATCAAAGGAGGCACGCCTGATCCGCACAGCATTGCAATTGCTGAAGCGCGCCATCAGCAGTATCGTGGTGCCGTTTACGGTTTGTCCGGTACCGGCATGCAGGTTTTTGGTGTTCGAGAGCGAGCGGGAGAAAATTAGGGATGCGTGCCAAATCATTCAAGAAAACCTGGATACCCGCTACACCATCCGGGAAATCTCCCGGATGGTCGCCATCAATGAATGCTACCTGAAAAAGGGAATCAAAGCACTGACCGGCAAGACGGTTTACGAGTATCGGGAACACCTGCGGATAGACCATGCACGGGAATTGCTTGGCGCGGGGAAGTCGGTAACCGACGTGGCCAATACCTTGGGCTACAGCAGCATCTCCCACTTCAGTACCGCCTTCAAACGCGCCACCGGACTGAAACCCTGCGAGCTCCTGGGATAGGGGCCTTCCGTCGCTTTTTCGAACCTCGCGCAACAAGGTTTCTCACAAACTGCACCATGCTATTGTTAGGCGCGACCCACTTGGCTGTGCGGCGCATAGCCTTTATACTCCCCCCACAATCGAGTAGGAGGTGAGGGATTATTTCCCTCACCGTCCTCTCACACCACCGTACGTGCCGTTCGGCATACGGCGGTTTGTCAGAATAATTTTCCTTGCAGTTCTATTCTTTGGTCGTAAGTGTTGGA
>CAIVHI010000385.1 GCA_903905685.1 uncultured Bacteroidota bacterium
CTATTTTTGTAACTGCATGCGCAAGGCCCACTCCCTCATAGCTACCCTGTTGTTTGCCCTTTGGTGGGGTGGGTTCACGTTTTATGCGTCGTTCGTGGTCCCCGAGGGGATGAAGGTGTTGGGCAACCACATTCAAATGGGGCTCATCACCCAAGCCGTATCCGGATACTTGAACGGCATAGGCTGCATTTGCCTTTTGTATTCAGGTTCTGCCCTGTATTTCTTGGGGGGCCAACAGAAGTCGGTAAGGAATATTGGTGCGGAATGGGCAGTACTCCTACTTTGTCAATGCATTTTGGTCGGGCTCAGGGTAAAATTATCCGGAATGATCGTCATTGATGGCCCGGAGACCACTACGCTGCCGAGTTTTTACGGCCTGCACCGCATGTATCTATTGACGTCAACAGCGATTTGGTTACTGGTACCCGTGCATTATTATCGACGGTGGTTTGCAATGTTGCCGGGTGGCAAGCAATAGGCGTTCGAGGCATCGGGCATAGGAGATGATTGGACCGATTTTCGTGATATTCAACGCTGAGTCGGGACATTTTTAGAAATGAAATCGACCTTGGCGCACAAAGTATAACGTCCATATTGGAGCATTGCCTGTATTTTTGCAATCGATTTTCAATTGGTATAAAACAAACGGCACATGAAAAAGACGGTACAGATTGCTGCCGCAGTTGCAGCGGGCGTTGCTGTAGGCGCCATTTTAGGCGTCTTGTTTGCAAAGGGTGGTGGTGTATGTGGCACTCGGAAAGGGTTGTGTTCTCGCGGCAAAAAGTTGGAAGGTATGGTTGATGCACACTTGGATGACGATACGGCATCGCTTGAAGCCGTGCGCGATGCGTTGCAGCACCAATTGAGGCGCGTGAACAAACGCCTCCAAGGGTCATAACCTCTTAATTTTAAAAATATGCAGGCCACCCGAAAGGTTATCACCCGCGCCGTTTGGTCGCTTTCGCTTGTCAGCATGTTTACCGATGTGGCAGGCGAGATGCTTTATCCCATCATGCCCGTCTATTTGCGCAGCATAGGATTTACGGCCTTGATGCTAGGCATATTGGAGGGTTTGGCAGAGCTCGTGGCCGGCCTAGGGAAAGGCTACTTCGGAAGCCTTTCAGACCATTTTGGCAAGCGGTTGGTGTTTGTACGGGTGGGCTATGCTTTGTCGGCACTCTCCAAGCCCCTACAGGCGTTCTCCGTACTGCCCGCTTGGATGTTTGTTTGCCGCACTGCCGACCGGGTGGGGAAGGGCATCCGCACCGGCGCGCGAGATGCATTGCTTTCAGCTGAGTCTACACCCGAAACCAAGGGCCGCGTATTTGGGTTCCATCGTGGCTTGGACACCTTGGGGGCGGTTATCGGGCCGTGTATAGCGCTGGTCTTTTTGGCTTATCGGCCCAATCAATATCATCAGTTGTTTCTACTGGCCTTCCTACCGGGCGTCATGGCGGTTGTATTGCTTTTTACGGTTGGAGAAAAAAAACTGCCTGTGGCTTCTAGGAAGCCGCCGTACAGTCTGCGCAAGTTCTTCGGCTTTGCCGTTCATGCCGATCCGGTTTATAAAAAGATTGTCGGTGCATTTATAGTTTTTTCGTTAGTCAACAGCAGTGACTACTTTTTATTGTTGAAGGCTGCCGAGGCGCAGGTGCCTACAGCAATCATTATATGGATGTATATTTTTTATAATGTATTTTATGCGGGCTTGTCTTATCCGTTAGGCCATTTGGGAGATAGGGTAGGTCTGAAGAAAGTGTTGGTTGCAGGCCTCTTCGTTTTTGCTGCGGTTTATGCGGGCTTCACCATGGAACTCAACATTTCGGGCTACTTTGTATTGTTCGCCGTTTATGGCTGTTATGCGGCAGCTACCGATGGTGTCTCGAAAGCGCTGGTGTCAGGTGTCTTGAAGAAGGAGGACTCTGCCACGGGCTTGGGTGCTTTTGCCGCGTTCCAAAGCATAGGTGCACTCGCCGCAGGCCTTATTACGGGTGCATTATGGTCGGGTTTTGGGTTGTGGGTGGCGTTTGGAGTTATTGCCGTGGTTGCTGCATCGGTAGCCACCTATCTGGCATTTGCATTGCCAAATGATGCTTCTCAGCATTAAACGTGATGCAGAGACCCTATTTCTTTCAATTTATTTACTTCTGAAAGTCGCTTATTGTTATCGCTGCCCTAATTTTTTGTAGGTTTGTTGGTTATTCTGAATTATTAACTACTCGCACCACCGTGCAAGCACTGGTCTTAGCCGACCAATGCGACGTTGGTGTTCGATATAAAACATTTAAATAAATGGGATGTGGAAGTTGTGGAACCGGAGCCGACGGTAAGCCCTCCGGCTGTAAAAGCAATGGAGGTTGCAGTTCGGGCGGTTGCAATAGGATGAACGTTTTCGACTGGCTCAGCAATATTCCGCTGCACGACAGTGCGAAGCCGTTTCCGGTAATCGAGGTGTCGTTCTCGAAAGGCAGCAGGAAGGAATTTTTCAGGAATGGCACCCACGTGATTTATGAAAAAGGCGACGATGTGGCCGTTGAGGGTGTTGGGGGATATGATGTTGGGCAAGTAAGCCTCACCGGTGAACTCGTGAAACTTCAACTCAAGAAATACGGCGTTACCGAGGCATCGGTGACCAAACGGGTGTTGCATATGGCCACCGAAGAGGAAATCAAGCTGGCCCGCCAACAAAAAGAACGCGAGCCGGAGATTCTCATCAGGTCGAGGGCAGTGGCCCGCAGCCTGAATTTGGACATGAAGCTGTGCGAGGTGGAAATACAAGCCGACAGCAAGAAAGGCACGTTCTTCTATACTGCCGACCAACGTGTAGATTTTAGGGAGTTGATCAAGGTATATGCCAATGATTTCAGGCTGAAGGTGGAGATGCGCCAAATAGGCGCGCGCCAAGAGAGTGCAAAGGTGGGCGGCATTGGCTCCTGCGGCCGAGAATTGTGTTGCAGTACTTGGCTCAACGATTTCAAGTCGGTCAATACCACTGCCGCCAGGTATCAAAACCTGTCCATCAATCAAACCAAATTATCGGGACAGTGCGGCCGTTTGAAGTGTTGCCTCAACTACGAATTGGATACCTACCTCGACGCATTGCGGGTGTTCCCCGATGGTGCGGAATCGCTGCAGACAGTGAAGGGTAACGCGTATCTTCAGAAGCGCGACATTTTCAAAAACCTGATGTGGTATTCCTATCCCGACAACAGCAAGCAATATCCGCTGAGCATTGAGCGGGTAAAGGAAATCATCAGGTTGAACAAATCGGGCGAAAAGGCTGAGGAATTGCAGCCCGTGGAATTGGAGACCCGCGAGAGCAAGAAAGGCATTCTTCCAGAGGCAGGGTTCATTAACGATGTGGGCCAAATGAGCCTCCGCTCGTTGGAGAAGAACGGCAAGAAGAAGAAACAGCAGCAGGGCCGGCAGCAAGACCGACCTGCACAAGGTGGAGCACCCAAGGAGGGCGGTCAAGCCAATGCCGGCAACCGCCAGCAACAGCAGCCACGCAATGGCGGGCAACCCCAAAAGCAGGGAGAACGCCCGCAAAGGTCCAATCAAAACCCGAATGCGGCGGCGAATCCAAACGCGCCGGCAGGGGAACCTAGGAAGCAGCAATCACAACAACCCCGCCCCGCGCAGCCCAACAACAGGCCACAACAAGGCCAGCCGCGCGACGGCCAGCCCAAAGAAGGGCAGCCCACTGAGGGGCCACAACGGGAGGGGCAACCGCAACGCAATAACGAAAACCGCCAGCAGCAGGGCAATCGCCAGGGTCAGCAGCAGCAAGCCAACCGGCCTCCACGCCAAGGTGGCCAGGGCGGGGGCCGGCCGCAGGGCGAGAACGCCGCGCCACAAGCTGCCGCCGAGCCGGGTGCCAAGCCACAACAACAGCAAGGTGGGAGACCACCCCGTGGCGACCGTCAACAGGGCGGCGACCGCGAGCGTGGCCGCAAACCCAAGCCGGAGGGCGGCGATGCGCCCGCGCCGGAAGCTTGATGGGCGAACATCAATTCTTGCAATTGGATTGGAATATTCAGGAACGTAGCTTCAAAGTATTGCGGTCCAATTGCAGGATGTTTTATATATTGGTCTTAAAACCAAAACGCCCGGCCACATGAAACAATGGCTTTCCGCGATCTTGCTCACCCTTATTTGCTTGCAGGGGCGTGCCCAAAAGGTATACTCCGTAAAATATTCCAGTGAGGCAGATTTCAAGGTTTTTGTGGTGAAATACGCAAGCGAGGCAGACCTCAAGGTATATAAGGTGAAATATGCATCGGAGGCTGGCCAGAACGATGGCAAATGGTTTTTTGTGGACTATGCCGGCGAAGCCGGTAAAAAGATATATTTTGTCGATTATCTTGGGCAGGCCGATTTGAAGGTGTACTTCGTCAATTATTCAAGCGAAGCGGGGTGGGTAGACAATTCCAAAAAGCACTTGTTGTATTGAAAGCCTGAAAGGTGTCCAAATGCACTTTAAAGCGGCAAAGCCCGACTTGTAGCCGGGCGTTGCAAAAGAATAATTTGATGCTTAATCAACTCCCCATCTTCTTCACCATAATCATCGAGACCGCTATAATGGTCAAAATGACCACCGATAAGAAGATGATGACGTTTTTGTAAGTGTGGTTGGCTTGCTTGATGTTGGTGTATTCTTGCAGGTTGTTGAGCACGTTTTCGATGCGCGAAAAGGCAGTTTCGCCCTTGATGACATAGTCGTAGGCACCATACTTCATGCTGTCTACAGCCACTTCCAACTTGTCTTGTCCGGATAGCATGATGACTTGTACAGTGGGGTCGGCTTCCTTCAACATTTTCAACACGTCAACCCCGTTTTGTGCATCGGGCAGGTGGGCGTTGAGGTGGAAATCCAGAACGACATAGGATGGTTTCAGGTGCATATTCTTCAAAGCTTCTTCGCCATTGTCGAACGTGCGGATATCGAAATCGAATTTGTCGGAGAGATAATCTTTCAACATTTCGTTCTGTATCGGCTCGTCGTCTACCAAGAAAATACACTGTTTTGTTTCGGTTGCCATGTCGCTGTCGTTTCAGTTCGTCCACAAAAATAGTCAACAATAATTAACATTGAGGTGACTTTGCCCAAAAGTGATGGAGATCATAAGTGTGCCTTGAGTTCTTCAAACGCTTTCTCGCACAGAATCCGCAAGTTACGCACCAGTTGCACCAAGCCCCCATGTGGGCCCGAATCGCCGGCGGTGTGCTCTATGAGCAGTATTTTCGAGTATTCGTCCTTCACACCCATGTACCCCAATTGCGGTTTCATGGAGTGTGCAGCAATTTTTACGGCCGGGTAGTCTTTGATTTCCAAGCTGCGTTCCATAGTTTCGAGGAGCTTGGGGGCATTGTCAAGGAACATACCGATGTACTTACCCATTTTTTGGGTATTGCCACCCGTAAACTGTTTTAGGAACGCGGTGTCGGTCACGATTTCGGGGAGCAGCTGGGGGGCTGTTTCGGGCTTCGTGGTTTGGGCTTCGGCCCTTGTAGCCGCCGGTGGCTGGGTTTTGGATACCGAATCTATCTTCAACAACAGTTCGCTGATTTGGAACGGTTTGGACACAAATTCGTCCATCCCCGCTTCAAAATATTGGCGCACGTCTTCTTGCAGCACATTGGCCGTCATGGCTATTATTTTGACATTCCTGTTGGGCTCGTCAAGGGTGCCACGGATGTTTTTGGTGGCTGTCATGCCGTCCATTACCGGCATCTGCACGTCCATAAGCACTACATCATACATTTGGTTGCGCACCCGGTTCTCGGCTTCCAAGCCATTTACAGCAATATCTATTTCAATGTCGGGCAGGGCCTGTTTCAGGGTGTCTTCGGCTACCATCCGGTTGAATTCGTTGTCTTCCACCAGCAGTATTTTCAAGTTGTTCAGCCGTTGCATGGAGGTGCTGCCGAGCACCTCATCGGCAATGATGTCTTCTTGCACACTTGCTTTCTTGAAAGGAATGATCGTAGTGAACACGGTACCCTTGTTCAGTTCGCTCGTTACCGAAATGTCGCCGCCCATAAGAGTCACCAACTGCTTCGATATGGCGAGGCCCAGGCCTGTGCCGCCAAACTTTCGGGCCACGTCGGTACCGGCCTGTGTAAAGCTATCGAAGATGGTGTCTACATATTCCGAGGATATGCCGATACCGGTGTCAATCACCTCGAATGCGATACGGACGGTGTCGTCGGTAGTTTCTTGGAGGTGCGCCCTTATCTCCACATAGCCCGTTGCCGTGAATTTTACGGCATTGCCGGCCAAATTGATGAGGATTTGGTTGAGTCGGGTGGGGTCACCAATCAGTTTTTTGGGGAGGTCGGCATCCACGTGCGTCTTGAACGCTATGTGCTTTTCCTCGGCTTTCAGCATCAGCATATCCCGAACACTCTGCACCACTTCGCGCAGCGAGAAGTCGGTTTGCTCGATGACTATTTTGCCGGCCTCTATCTTGGACAAATCCAAGATATCGTTGATGATGACCAGCAGGTTGTCGGCACTCTGGCGGATGGCATCCAAGTACCTGATTTGGTCCTCCTTGGGGTTTTTGGATTGCAGCAACCGCGTCATGCCCACAATTGCATTCATGGGTGTGCGAATTTCGTGGCTCATATTGGCCATGAACTGGTGTTTCAGGAAGGCCGTGCGCTCGGCCACTTCCTTCTCCTTCTGCGCCAGTTCTATCTGCTGGCGCACCTGTAGGTTTTTCAGTTCATTAATGACTTTCTGCTTGAAAATGTCCTCCTTCAGCGACTGGAACGACTTAAGGTGGTGGAACGCCTTCGGGATGTCGCCCATCTTTTCATACAGCACGGAGAGCATTTCATGCACGCTCATCAGGTCGTGCCTGCGCATGTATTGTTCCGAGAGGGCAAATGCAGCATTCAGGTTTTGTAGGGCTTGGCGGTAGTTGTTGTCGTCCATATACAGCCTGCCCAGGTAGTATTGGCAGATGATTTGGATTTCGGCATTGTCTACCTCCTGGGCTTCCCGCAGGGAATTGATGAGGTATTTCATGGCCTCGTCAAAGCGTTGCATTTTGTAATAGACCTTGCCAATGCCGCTTTCGGCCATGATGTAGGCTGCCGAGTCGCTTTCAGAATTGTTGAGGTTTTTCTCGAAATATTCCAGCGCCTCGTTGAACTGTTCTTTCTTGAAGTAGATGTTGCCCAG
>CAIVHI010000386.1 GCA_903905685.1 uncultured Bacteroidota bacterium
CCATAGGCACTTGCAACCCTTAGCGAGTAGTAAAAGGTACCGGTATCGGGATAAGTGCCAAAGGGATTATAGATGCCGGTGTCGTTTAAATAGGTGCCCGGCGACCATGCATATTGAATTCCGCCCGATGCCAAAAATTGGATGTTTTCGCCCTTCACGATTATGGTGTCGTTACCCGCGAATGGCCTAAATTCCTCCACTACAACCTGTTTCACGGTGGTGTCCACACAATTCATGACGTTTTGGCTACTCATCATGACGTTGTAAGTGCCACCATTGGCGTAAAAGTGAATAGGGTTTTGCAGCGCAGACGAATCGCCGTCGCCAAATATCCACTTCCAGCCCGATACGGGCTGAAATGTACTGTAGGTATTATCCAAGAAGCCAATGGCTTGCCCCGTGCACTGCCGGCCCGTATCTACAAAGTCGGAAAGAAACCTTGGAAAAACCTTTACATACCTCCAAATACTATCGGTACAGGTAGAGCCCGGATTAACGGTTAGTTTGACCATAAAGGTGCCGGTATCGGGATATACGTATGTGGGTTCAAACTCATTAGATGTATCCGTCCCTATCGCCGGCACGCCGAAATCCCAGTGGTAGGTGGTGCCGCCAACGCTGCTGTTCACAAAATGGACGGTGTAATCCTTACAATCGACCACGTAAGTATTAGGCGCATCGGAGAACTGGGGAATATCGGCAATTACCGATTTGGAACAGTCGGTGACCACAAATTGGAATTCGCGCGTCATGGTGTTGATCATCTTTCCTCCCCGCCATTCGTGGCAACTTACGGTAACCAAAAAACGGCCTATTCTATTGGGCGTACCCGTAATCATGCCCGTTTTGGGGTCTATGACTATTTGGGGCGATCCTGAAATAGGTTGTTTGGAGGTGAACGGCGGAATATAGGCAACCCCATCGTAAGGGGGCGCAGAAGGAACCGGCTTGATTTGGAAACTGCTGGCCCCTTTTAATGAGGTAGAGAACTCATAGCTCAATGAATCGCCATCGGCATCGGTAGCCGAGTTGTCGTAAATCAACGGATTGTTGATGCAGATGATTTGGGGCGGATAGTTTTTGAAAACCGCACTGTTGTTGGACGCAGCAAGCCCGGTTGGAGGAATTTTACAGAAATACGTTGCGCCGATGTCGCCCGGGTCGAAGATGTTGATGATGGCTGCATTACGGCAACAACGCTGATAGGCAATGGTATAACCGTAGGTGCTTGGCCTCAAATAGTATTTTTTCTGAAAAGTCTTTTTCAGCAGGCAAACTGTTGGTGGGTTCGATACGCAGAGGTTGTTGAAGTTGGTAGGTACTAGGACGTTGCTTACGTAGTTCACGCCTGTATCAATATCCACTATTGCGCCAGTACTATCGTAACATGCCAAGAAGGCCGGATTGTCTTCAGCAATTGCCGATGGCTGTCCATTGTAACAATCCTCATAAATGGTCAGGTTGACCAAGTATACGTTATAAATTGCGCCGTATACATCTTGTGTACCCAAAAACTTATACGTCGACTCACCTCCCACGATGTGGGATGCATCTGCACGAAACACAGACAGCAACAATATTAAGGCGGCTACAAAACGTTTCACAAATACACCAAAATTAGGAATCAGCATTACAATATTCAATAAATTTTTTGAGTTCGGAAGCTAATAATTCCGAATTTTCGATCATAGACATATGACCACAATCTTGCATTAAAGTCAAAAAACAAATATTAGGGGAAATTGC
>CAIVHI010000387.1 GCA_903905685.1 uncultured Bacteroidota bacterium
CCCCGCACCAAACTCGCACCATGGCGAACATGTGAATGGTATTGTGGGTAGTGCCGCCATTGTAGACCCATTAGCGGGTAGCATGGCGCCCCATGTACAACTGGTGGACTTTCTGTTCGACCTCATCTTCCCCGAATTGGGGCCCATGTTTAACGACTATGGCATGAACATTACCAATAATTCCTACGCGGTAACTCTCGGCGATTGCTCCTATGCCGGTACTTACGATACTTATGCACAACTAATTGATAATCTAGCAATTAATTACCCATACGTACTCAATGTGTTTGCATCGGGAAATGATGGGCAAATGAATTGCAGTCCCTATGAACCGGGCTTCGCCACTGTGGCCGGGGGCTACCAGCCTGCCAAAAACAATTTGGTGGTGGGCAGCTACACCGATTACTTGATTGAAGCCAACGATGAATCTCGCGGACCCGTTAAAGATGGCCGTATAAAGCCTGAAATTGTTGCCACCGGCTTGGGTGCCTATTCCACTATCGGTATAGACCAATATGAGTGGGCGGCAGGAACTAGCATGGCTTCGCCGCAGGCTGCCGGCGGATTGGCAATTTTAACTGAGCGTTACAAACAATTGAATAGCAATACATTACCCACATCTGACCTATTGAAGGCCGTAGCTTTGGACGGGGCACTGGACCTCGGCCTGCCCGGCCCGGACTACAGTTACGGCTTTGGAGGGATGGACGTCATCCGCTCCCTAAAGATACTCGACAGCTCGCACTACTTTAAGAGTGCAGTACACACGGGCGACTCCCAAGCATTGAACATACAGGTGCCTCCCGGAACGGCGCAACTGAAAGTGCTGATATGTTGGAACGACCCTGCGGCAAGCGTATCGGCGGCCAGTGCCCTGGTAAACGACATAGACTTGGCAGTATTCGACCCGACAGGAAGCCGCCACCTGCCCTTGGTGCCCGACTCCGCCCGCGCCAACGTAAACAACCCGGCAACGGAACAACCCGACCACTTGAATAATGTGGAACAAGTGGTCATCAACCACCCTGTGGCGGGTACCTACACCCTGAATATCAAAGGTTACAACATTCCGGTTGCATCGCCGCAGGCTTATGCGCTGGCATACGACGTTATACCCAATGGCATCTTGATGACCTACCCCGTGGGTGGTGAACAATTGGGCAATGCCGATTCCATCCGGATTTTTTGGGACGGGATAGATGATACTTCCACCTTCACGGTTAGCTTTTCGAGCGACAGCGGCGCGACTTGGACCATGGTATCAAACACGGCAGTACCTGCGGTGAAACACTGCGACTTCTTGCCCGCAGGAATTTATTCAGGCAATTGCCTGGTTCGGATAAAGGAGAACATTTCCGGCGAGACGGCAACATCGGGGCGTTTTTCCATCAGCGGCCAGCCCACACCAAAATTGGACAGTTCGGTTTGCCCGGGCTATATTGGGCTGCATTGGAGCCCGGTTACCAATGCGTCAAAATACCTGCTGCTGGCCAAAACCGGTTTTTATTTGCAGGTGGTCGATTCCACTACCGACACAGCCTATGTGTTCAAAAATAGGTCGCTCACCGAGAAATCTTATGTTGCGGTTCAACCGGTAATCAATGGCAATCCCGCCTATCGGTCGGTTGCGAATATTGTAGTTGCCAACTATGGAAACTGCACAGGTAGTGCCTCCAATGGCGATTTGATGGCACAGTCGGTTTCGTCGCCATTAAGCGGACGGTTGTATACGTCCTCGCAACTAACCGGTGACGAGATACTAACTATCAATATTAGGAACTTGGGCAATTCCCCCTGCCCGCAGTACCATATTTCCTACTCGGTTAACGGCTCCAACTGGACGACTACCAGCTACCCGGACACAGTTTATCCAAACAGCATAAAAACCGTAAGTATCCCCGGGTTCAATTTGGCCGACACGGGGACTTATTCGTTCACTGTGGCCGTACAAAACATATCGGGCACCGACCCCAACCCTGTCAACGACACCATACGTTTTACCGTGGTACAACTCCCCAACGACACCGTGAACATCAACGCCGGTTATACAGACTCATTCGAGACGCTGCCGATATTGGCAATGAGCCACGACACCATGGGGTTATCATTGGGAAGCCGTTGGGATTTCTTCACCAACGACGATTCGGGAAGGATGCGCACTTATGTGTCTGACGACGTGACGTTTTCTGGTCACCGCGGCATCAGTATGGATGAAAGCCAAGTGGTTGTAGCGGGTAGTCAAAACAAATTCACAGGCACCTTCAATCTCGGCAACTATGACACCTTGACTGCCGAGGTGCGGATAGACTTCGACTACATGATGCACGGCATGCCTAAGTCCGATTCGGGCAACAATGTCATGGCACGGGGCAACGATGCTGCGGGTTGGTTGCCACTGTACAACTACAATTTCAACAGCTATCCCGGCACCATCACACATGTGCAGTCGCTATCGCTGACCGACGTGATGCGGGCGGCAAAAACCGACTTTTCGAAAGCCGTACAAATCGCGTTTTGCCAAAACGACACCTCCCTGATTGGCGCTCCCAATTACGGCAACGGCATGACCATCGACAACTTCCACCTGTATCGGGTATCCAACGATGCCCAGATGCTGGGCGTAGTGAGTCCGGCACCGGTGAACTGTGGCCTGGGTACCACTACCCCACTCACCGTTGCGGTTCGTAATGGCGTGAACCAGACCCTCTACCATGTTCAGTTGTCCTACCAATTGGACGGCGGCACCGTGTATTCGGGCATATTGGATTCCATAGGGGCCAAGGATACCGTGCAGTACACGTTCCCCCAATTATTGAATATCGGTATTTTGCCCACCCATACACTGAATGTTTGGCTGAGTGAAGCCGGCGACAGCTACCGCAGCAACGACAGCGTTATCTCCTACAACATTCGCAATAGCGCCATCGTTTCGACCTACCCGTATTTGGAAAATTTCGAATCCGGCGCGGGCGGATATTTCAGTGGCGGCTATCGCAATAGTTGGCAGTATGGCACACCGACTACGCCGCGCGTGCACAATGCGGCCAGCGGCACCAAGGCTTGGAAAACCAACCTCACGGGCAACTATAACAATCTAGAGAAATCCTACCTGTATTCCCCCTGCTTCGACCTCTCGGCATTGGGCAACCCCATGTTGAGTTTCAGTTTGGCTTCATCGGTAGAGAATTGCGGTACGTCGCTGTGCGATGAAGGCTATATGGAATTTACACTCGATGGCGTAAATTGGTCGAAGATTGGACGATTTGGTTACGGTACCAACTGGTATGACTCGACCTTCGACGTTTGGAATACGGAATTCTCGACCCGCTGGAAGGTGGCCTCCACGCTACTGCCCAAGCCCGCGGGTGGATATTACCTGCGTTTCCGGTTCGTCATGGCGGCCGACCCCGGCACCAATTTCGACGGCTTGGCGGTAGACGACATCCACATCTTCGACAAGACGACGACCGTTTTTTCGCCGTCAACCGCCACCGCCACCAGTGCGACCTATTTGGGGAGTGCATGGACCAACTTCAACACCGGTGGCACAACCACCGCGGCCATGGGGCCGGGGGTGCATAGTTTCGGCAATGTTGAAGTGCTGGTATATCCACACGACACCCTCTACAACACAAGTGCCACCCAAGCCACACTACCCCATTCCTACAATGCCACGCCTGCCGGCAGCCTTGGCGATACTGCCACATGGCAGTTGTTCCTAACCGATGCCGAATTTTTAAAGATGCTGAACGACACCGCCTGCCCATCTTGCACGCGCGCTGCCGATGCCTACAGACTTGGCATCACCCATTATGCAAATACCAACAACCCAGCGTTGCAAAATGGCTTATTATCTGACGATACGGGCGGGTTATTTCAATTTACACCCTATCCATCCGTAGTTTGGGTGCCTTTCGACAATGGCTACTACGGCCAATTTGCTGGCGGTGCCGATGGCGAGTTTTGGTTCAACGACGGCGGTCCAACCGGCAACATCCCATTGGGGGTCGGCTACTTGGATTTCGATGCCTTCAAAAACAACGCGCAAATCGACTTGGCTTGGTACTCCCTGATTGACACTGTGGTGGCCCACTACTTTGTTGAGAAATCGACGGACGGCACCAATTTCTCC
>CAIVHI010000388.1 GCA_903905685.1 uncultured Bacteroidota bacterium
ATACCGATTTATAATACTCAGGAAAGCAGTATCATTAAGTTGAAGAGCGATGGGGTGGAACTCCTTATCCTTTCCAACAAACACATAGAAAAGGAAAAGTTGAACCAATTGGTGGATAACTGCTTGAAGCACAATATTAGGATTCAGCAGGTACCTGCCATGAACGACTGGTTGAACGGTAAACTGGATACCCAACAACTGCAAAACATCAACATTGAGGAATTGTTGGAACGCGAGGTCATCAAAATCCATAACGAGGCCATTTATTCTGAATTGAAGGGCAAAAAAATATTGGTTACCGGCGCAGCAGGGTCTATAGGTAGTGAATTGGTTAGGCAATTGTTGCACTACAGGCCCGCCTTGGTGATACTGTGCGACATGGCGGAAACCCCAATGCACGAATTGACCTTGGAGCTGGCCGAAAAATACAAGAATGCTGCCGTCAAAGCATACGTTGGCGACATTACCGACCGGCAACGTATGGAACATCTTTTCGAGGTCTACAATCCCCAGTTGGTCTTCCATGCTGCTGCATATAAACACGTTCCCCTGATGGAAGACAACCCCTCGGTGGCAGTGCTGAACAATGTATTGGGTACCAAGAACCTTGCAGAGCTTTCCGTTGAAAACGGTGTCGAAAAATTCGTAATGATTTCAACGGATAAGGCCGTGAACCCTACGAATGTGATGGGCGCTTCAAAACGCATCGCCGAAATATTCACCCAAAGTTATTTCCGCCACCTCTCCAGCGGTAATACCGATGCCGACGGTAATGTGCATGGTGTGACCAAATTTGTAACCACTAGGTTTGGTAATGTATTGGGTTCCAATGGCTCGGTGCTTCCCAGGTTCAAGCAACAGTTGCAAAAGGGTGGCCCCATTACGGTTACCCATCCCGATATTACACGTTACTTCATGACCATTCCCGAAGCCTGTATTTTGGTTATTGAGGCCGGGGTGATGGGTAACGGTGGTGAGATTTTTGTGTTCGACATGGGTAAGCCCGTTAAAATTGCCGATTTGGCGCGCAAAGTCATCAGCCTATCGGGCAAGAAACCCGATATCGACATCAAAATAGTTTTCACGGGGCTGCGTCCGGGAGAAAAACTCTATGAGGAACTTCTCAACAATGCGGAAAACACGCGACCCACTTACCACGAGAAAATATTGATTGCCGATGTGCGTCAGTATGATTTCGAGTCTGTAAAGCGCAGGGTAGAGCGCCTGATAGCCGATGCACGCCGCCATTACACTATGGAGACCGTGCAGCAAATGAAGGAAATCGTTCCTGAATTTATAAGCAATAATTCTGCTTTCGAGAAGCTGGATGCGTCCAAGTAGGGCAGAATTGGGCAAACCCACTGAACTTTGTTTACTTATATTTTCCTCTTGTGAAAAATAGGACTTTATGGGTGTCGCATTTTGTTGGTCCCTGCCTCGTCCTTTGTTATACCCATGAAAAAGCCAATAGACGTTGCCTTGGGCGATTTCAAACGCCTTTTCAATGCCGCCCGGAACGATAGCTTATACGACCTCCTTGCCGATAGGTTAAAGACCATGCTGCCGCACGATATTGCAATTGCCATGTTCGCCGGGGTTCGGGCCCAGTATGGGGAGCTCCGGTCTTTTGAATTGTCGAAAACCACGGAGACATTGGCATTCTACAAAACCACCTTTGAGAAGGGTGTCCTCACTTTGTCTGTGGCCTTGTCCGAGGACGGAAAGTTCGAATCCTTGCGCCTAATGCCTTATACCGAGTCTGATGGTGTTGAAGAGGCTTCCAATATCTGCATTACTACCGACAGTGGAAAAATTTCGGGTATCTTGACCCTGCCGGAGGGGGCTACAGAAAAGGTGCCGGTCGTGTTGCTCATCGCCGGTTCTGGCCCTACCGACCATAACGGCAATTCACACCTCGGCATTAAATGCGATACCTACAAAATGATTGCAGACTCGTTACAAAAACGTGGTATTGCTTGTTTGCGTTACGATAAGAGGGGTGTCGGGATGAGTAGGGCTGCTGCAAACGATGAATCGCAATTAAGGTTCGAAAATTATATAGATGATGCTGTGGGCTGGGTGAAAATGCTGAAGTCCTTAAGCCGTTTTTCCGAAATTACCGTTTTGGGTCACAGCGAAGGGTCGCTCATTGGAATGATTGCAGCCAATATAGCAGGCGCAAGCAAATATGTCTCGGTGGCCGGAGTGGCGGAACCTGCCGACATGATTCTGTACAAGCAGTTTCTGACGAGTGGTTTTGAAGTTGCGGAATCTGCAAAACAAATACTTGATAGCGTCAAACACGAGCACATAGTAGAACAGCCGCAGCCTGTTTTTGCGTCCATTTTTCGTAAGGAAGTTCAGCCCTATATGTGTTCTTGGATGCGCTTTGACCCCTCAACGGAAATTGCAAAACTGAAAATCCCGGTACTGATTGTTCAGGGCGACCATGATATTCAGGTGGAAACGGAACAGGGCAATATGTTGAAAAAAGCTTGTCCGTCGGGTAAATTGCTGATTGTAAAAGGAATGAACCACATTTTAAAACAGGCGCCCGAAGAGCGGAATGCGAATATTGTCACTTACAGCAATCCCTCACTTCCCTTGGAGTCCACTTTTATGACTGCTTTGGTCCGTTTCGTACAATCTGACTAGAAGCGGTCTATAGGTTAAATATTTTA
>CAIVHI010000389.1 GCA_903905685.1 uncultured Bacteroidota bacterium
GTTCCTGCATAGCCATGCGCAGGTAAGTTGGCAGTGGGCACATGCCGGCGGCAGTGCCAGCCCGCTATTGAGCGGCACCGAAGACCAAGACATTGAAGACATCACGACGGATAAGTGGGGCAACGTCTACGTTATTTCGGATATTTATACATTGGACGTGTATGTCGACACCGCTTCTTTTCCGGGATTTGGGAGCCCCAATGCCCGCGAAACCTGTATAGCATGCTTTCGTTGCGACGGTTCGCTGAAGTGGTACAAAATGATCATTGGGTCGGACGCCGAGGCCGAAGGCATCAGGGCCGACACCATGGGCGGCGTCTACGTCACCGGTTCCGAGTATGTAAGTGCAGGAGCCGGCGATGGCGGCCCCAATAGCGGCTACATCATGAATGCCACAACCATCGACACCGTATTTGCGGCCGTCGATGGCTCCATCGGCGGCGGCACCAAGTATCGTGCCCAGTATGTGGCAAAGCTGGATACTGGCGGCAGCTTCAAGTGGTTCAGGTGGATAGAGCCCGACACCACCACCATCTGGGCCTCTTACCAATCGAGGGTGTATGAAATGAGTGCCGACCCGTCGGGCGACCTGTTCATTTTCTGCATGTTGAAACCCGGCATCTACGGCAACACCTACGTAGTGCCCGATTCGGTGCCTTACGGGCCGTACATACTCAAATACGACCGCGACGGCAACTGCACCGGCGGCATAGCATTGCCCATAACCAGCAAGCATTACGATGCTTGGCTGATGATGGAGCGCGACAGTAAAAGGAACCGGTTTTACTTTGATGGTTATTCGGGCGGCACAGCCGGTGATACCGCTTGGCTGGGTGGGGAAATGATTTCGGGCACGTTCCTCGCCTGCTTCAACGATACAGGCGGTATGCTCTGGATGGCCCACGACAGCATGACCGGCCCCATTGCAACGGTACAGAACCGCGTGGCGTTGGACCGCTTCGGCAATGTCTACATGACCGGTTGGTCGGAATGGGGGCTGTATTTCAATGGTACGGAGTTTACGGGCGGAGGCGCGTTTTTGGTTAAGGTGGATACCGACGGACACAACGTTTGGGTGTCGCAATGCGCCAACAACGATGCCGTGCAGGGTTACGGCGTTGCCATATCCAACGATACGGTGGCGGTATCGGGCATGTACTCCACCAACTTCATGACCTGGGGTGCAGATACCATAGGCGCTGCATCCATACCGTATCAGACCTTTGTGTGCCGGCTCGACGCAAATACGGGAGCCGGGATATTTCTCGACACCATCAAGACCGATGGAGGCCAATGCTTCCCAGGACATATGGGCATAGGCTCGATTACGGCAGACCAATTCGGGAATTTTTATGTGGGCGGCATGTTCTTGGGCAGCATATATACCGCCGGCGACACCCTCATGAACAGGGGGGCCTACAGCAATTGGTGGGTGGCCAAGTTGGGAACCGCCAATTGTGAAACACCCGTCATCGAGCTTGAAACGAAGGCCCAACGTCTGGCTGATGTAATGGTGTTCCCCAACCCTTCTTTTGGCGACATCACCATTAAGGGTGCCGAGGCCGGCACCATCATCCAAGTCCTCAACATGCACGGACAACTTGTGTATTCGGGTATCGCAACCGACAATACCACAACCTGCCAACTGCCCAAATTGCCGGCGGGTTGCTACCTGTTGCGGCTTGCCGATGGGGTCGGCAACCGGGAAAGCAGGATGTTCGTATTGGAATAAGTAGGCCACGCACCCATCCCATGCGTGCCTGTATCAATACCGCCCGATATGTATTTCATGGGTGCGTCTTCCCAACCCTCCATCCCGTACTTTTACAAAAATTTTACTCATGAGGCACATCGTATTCGTCTTATTGCTCCTGCCGGTATTGGCCAAGGCACAAATCATCACTACCGTTGCTGGCAACGGCGCCTATGCAATAAGCGGTGAGGGTGGGGCGGCAACGATGGCTTCGTGCGACCCGCAGGGCGTTTTTGTAGACGGCCTCGAAAACATCTTCATAGCCGACAACTACAACAGCCGTGTTGAACAAGTGAGTCCGGCAGGCATCATCAACACCATTGCAGGCACAGGCACGAGTGGTTTTGGCGGCGATGGCGGCAGCGCAACGGCTGCCGAATTGTACAATGGGTTGGATGTAGCCAAGGATGCAGCGGGTAATCTCTATATCGTAGACCAAACCAACCAACGCATACGCAAGGTGACTACCACAGGGGTCATTTCCACATTTGCCGGCACGGGCTATGGTGCCGGCACGGGTGTAGGCGGCTATAGTGGCGACGGTGCCGCGGCCACACTTGCCGAACTCTACAACCCCTATGCTGTGGCAGTAGATGCCGCAGGCAATGTATATATTGCAGATGGCGGCAACCATAGGATTAGGAAGGTGAATACCGCCGGCATCATATCGACATTTGCGGGTATAGGATCGGCCGGTTTTTCGGGCGATGGCCTTCAGGCCACCTTGGCGGCCCTGAACGAACCCACAGGCGTAGCTCTAGACGATAGTGGCAACGTATTCATTGCCGATGCCAACAACAACCGGGTCAGAAAAGTGAATACTGCCGGGGTCATCTCCACCTTTGCCGGCAATGGTACCGCAGGATATTCCCTCGACGGAATCGCGGCCACGTCGTCCGCATTGAATGCCCCGATACGGGTGGCATGCAGCGGATTGGGTAACGTCTACATTGCCGATGAGTTGAACAACCGCATCCGCAAAGTGAACAGCGCGGGTATCATTTCCACTTTTGCGGGTAATGGTACCTTGACCTACAGTGGCGATGGCGGCCCGGCAACCGCCGCCCAATTGTCGGCATATGGCGGCATTTCGGTTGATGGGGTCGAAAACGTCTACATTGCCGACCAAGGCAACCACAGGGTGCGCAAAGTAAGTGGCATCGTAGCTGGAAGCACCACGCTATGCGTGGGCCAAACTTCAACTTTTGCCGATGCAGTGCCCACAGGTGCTTGGAGCAGCAGCAATGCGGCCATTGCATCGGTGGGTATCGCAACGGGTATTGTCACCGGCGTTTCGAGCGGTGTGGCCACCATCACCTTCACGGGTAGCGGGGGTTACGCCACCGCCCAAGTCACCATCAACCCACTCGCTGTGGCCGGAGCCATAACCGGCACGGCCACAGCCTGCATAGGCTCTACGCTTACGCTGGCCGATACGGTAATGGGCGGCACATGGGCTGTGAGCAACAGCCATGCCATCGTTACCGCCGGTATGGTCACCTGTATTACTGCGGGAATCGATACCGTCAAATATTCCGTCACCAATTCCTGCGGCACCACCACGGCCACACATGCGATCACGATTTCTCCGCTTGCGAGCGTGGGTACCATTACGGGAATGGATACCGTATGCATAGGCCATTCCATCACACTATCCGATTCCGTCTCGGGAGGCACCTGGGCCGCGGGTAGCGGCGATGCCACGGTATCGTCGATGGGCGTGGTCACAGGTGTGGCCGTTGGCGCAACGACCATCAGCTATGCTGTGGCCAATGCCTGCGATACCGCCACTGCGGTTCTTGGCGTTTATGTCGACTCATCCAGTTACTGTTTCCCAACCACAGTGGCAATGCATAGTCCCCATGCCTTGGGTTTGCAAGTCTATCCCAATCCTGCTTCCGCGATGGCGACCCTGTTTTTGGCGACTCCTTTTGATGCAACAGCCACCATCACCATTTGCGACCTGCTGGGCAGGCCCGTGCAAACCCTGACCGCATCCACCAACCGAGAAACGGCGTTGAAACCGGACTTGGCACCAGGGCTGTATGTGGTGACAGCGCAGGTTGGTGGCGAGCGGTATGCGGTGAAGCTGAGTGTGGTGAAATGAGGTCAAAGGAAAAATGGGTATTTCAGCGTACGTTGGAGAGCGGGTATGGCCGGCGCGAAGGAGACCTACAGATTGTGGCAAGCGACAATAGGAGCGAACGTTTGGAGGTTTTGTACCGCTGCGATAACGATTTTCTAATTTGTCATTCTTCGTCCTAATTCCGGCATTCGCTACCTTTACTGTGTTCCAGCGCAACCCGTGCTCATGAAGATACGCAATAAAATCATCCTATTGGTTGTAGGGCTCATCCTGTTGCTGACGGCAACGGGATGGGTGACGTTCTACAAATTCTCGGAGGTGACGCAGCGGCTTAAAGCCATTGCGGGTAGCAATATCGCTTTGAGCAACAGGGTGGTGGAGCTCAACTTGGAGCATCTGGAACATACCGACCTGTTCAAGAAGGTGGTGGAAAAAGGCATCCTGCTGAAATCGGCACAAATTGAACCGGCCGAATACAATGCCGCCAAAACCAAGTATGCCGGCGTTTGCAAACGGTTTGACGACGACCTGAAAAGCGAACAAGGCTTTTTGGACAGTGCCCGAACGTTGGCGGCACCCGGCGCCGACCATGCGTCCGACCTCCGCAAAAACCTCGACTCCGTGGTGGTGCTCCATGACATTTGCGCACCAAGGTCGCTCCAAGTGTTCGGCTACCTCGAAGCCGGCAATATAGACCATGCGCTTCCGCTGGCGGATACCTTTTACGGCAACGAAAAGAAAATCAATGCCCAATTGGCCGACCTCCTGTCGGCCTACAACCACTATGCCGAGGCCAAGATTGTGGATGCCGGTACCGAGCAGCGCAATATCCTTTGGCAGTTGGTGGTCACCATAGGGCTCATTTCGGGCATCGGCATACTGGGGGCTTTCCTGTTGGCAAGGGGCATACTGGCATCGCTGGGCAAGGCCGTGTGGTTTGCCCATGAAGTGGGTATGGGCAACAGGGAAGTGCGTTTCGACAACATTCCACCCGACGAAATTGGAGGGTTGTTGCAGACCCTACGCAGCATGTTGGCGGCCTTGCGCGAGTCGGAACAGGCGGTGTTGGTGGAGAAAAAGAAGTCGGACGACCTGCTGCTAAACATCCTGCCCGGCGAAGTGGCCGACGAACTGAAAGACAAAGGCAGTGCCGATGCCCGGTTCTATGACGATGTTACAGTGCTGTTCACCGATTTCAAAGGGTTTACCACGGTTGCCGAACGCCTCACGCCCCAGCAGTTGGTGAACGAGCTGCATGAATGTTTCAAAGGTTTCGACGAAATTATGGGGCGGTACGGCATAGAGAAAATCAAGACCGTGGGCGATGCCTACCTTGCCGTTTGCGGCCTGCCCGCACCCGACCCGCACCATGCCGAAAAGGTGGTGGCGGCAGCCCAAGAAATCGTGGCCTTTATGCACCAACGAAGGCAGGCATTGGGCGACCAAACCTTTGAAGTGCGCGTGGGCATACACAGTGGCAGCGTTGTGGCCGGCATAGTGGGCGTGACGAAATTTGCCTACGACATTTGGGGCGACACCGTGAACACCGCCGCCCGCATGGAACAGAACGGCGAGCCCGGCAAAATCAACATCTCTCAAAGCACCTACAACCTGGTGCAGGGCAAGTTCAAGTGCACCTCCCGCGGCGAGATAGCGGCCAAGAACAAGGGGATGTTGGGGATGTATTTTGTGGAGGGGTAGGGCGACGGGATGGTCTTTATGGCCGCATGGTGGCCTGAGAAATAGCCTGCGGGCGTAGGCCGGCTTTAGCGACCCGAATGGAGGAGTTCCGGTTTATTTGTTAGTTTTGCGATAGTGGTCTTAGGGTACGTTATTGCTATATTGATTGGAGTTTCCCTAGGGTTGATAGGGGCGGGTGGGTCTATTCTGGCTGTACCGGTATTGGTGTATCTCATGGCGGTGCCGCCCGTATTGGCCACTTCTTATTCGCTGTTTATCGTCGGCATTTCGGCAATGGCTGCGTCTTATTCCTATTGGAAAAACAAACTGCTCAACTTCAAAATGGCCGTCCTGTTCGGACTCCCTTCCGTGGTGGGCATCCTCATTTCCCGCAAGTTGCTTTTCCCCGCCATCCCCAAAGAGCTTTTCGCCATTGGTAAGTTCATGGTTACCAAAGACTTCGGCATCATGATGCTGTTGGCAAGCCTGATGATTCCGGCAGCTACCAAAATGATCCAAAAAACGCCTCCCGCAAAGGCGTCCGACGTGGATGGGTCGAAAAAGCCGAGTTCCATCATTCCGTTGATGGGCTTGGTGGTGGGTTTGATTGCCGGATTGGTTGGTGTTGGTGGCGGATTCTTAATCATTCCGGTATTGGTAGTTGTAGCCGGCCAGCCCATGAAGAGCGCCATCGGCACCTCCCTCTTCATTATTGCTGTCAACTCCCTCATCGGCTTTTCGGGAGACCTCACGAATCACGTACCGATTGATTGGCACTTCCTGTTTATTTTTTCATCTTTTGCCCTTGCCGGCATTTTTGTAGGCACGTACCTTTCCAAATTCATCTCCGGACAAAAACTGAAACCGATTTTTGGATGGGTGGTGATGCTGGTGGGCATCTACATCATTGCAGACAAACTTTTCCATTCTTAAAACGCCAATTTTTCGACAGGACTCATGAAAGAATTTTTATCGCAACCTTGGCCCTGGTATGTTTCCGGGCCTTTGATAGGCTTGATGGTGCCTGTGTTGCTGTTCATCGGCAACAAACCGTTTGGCATTTCTTCGTCGCTAAAACACGTTTGCGCAGCCTGCATTCCCAACCGGGCCGATTATTTTAAATACGACTGGAAGAAGGAATTGTGGTGTGTGGTGTTCGCCATAGGCATCATTTGCGGCGGATTCCTTGCGGGAACCGTTTTCCAAAATCCCAACCCCGTCAAGATTACGCCCGATGCGGTTGCTACACTCAGCGCCATGGGCGTGAAAGATTTTGCCGGACTGCACCCCTCCGGGCTGTTCAATTTTCAGGCCATTTTCACCCTGAAGGGCTTCCTGCTGATAGTGGTGGGCGGATTTTGCGTGGGCTTCGGCACCCGCTATGCCGAAGGTTGCACATCGGGCCACTCCATCATGGGTATATCCAACCTGCAAGTGCCGTCCATGATTGCCACCGCGTGCTTCTTTGCAGGTGGCCTGTTGATGACCTGGTTCATCCTTCCACATATTTTAAACCTCTAACGCCACGCCAAATGAAACTACTCCGTTATTTTTTCGTCGGCATCTTTTTCGGCTTCCTCCTCATCAAGGCCGAGGTCATCTCGTGGTTCCGCATTCAGGAAATGTTCCACTTCCAATCGTTCCACATGTATGGCATCATGATGAGCGCCATGGCGGTGGGTATGACTTCCATTTTCCTCATCAAGAAGTTGAAGGCCAAGACCCTATCGGGGGAAGAAATCAAAATCGCGCCGAAGAAGTTTACCTGGGGCAATGTGATAGGCGGACTCATTTTCGGGCTGGGCTGGGCATTGACCGGTGCTTGTCCGGGGCCGCTCTATGCATTGGTGGGTGGTGGGGTGCCGGTAATGGCCATTGCCATTCTCAGCGCCATTTTGGGTACCTTTACCTACGGTTTGATACGGAACAAGCTTCCGCACTAGTCTTACCTTACCTCCAATCCTCTTACCATGTCCGACCACAAATGCCACAACCCCACGTGCTCCTGCCACACTTCCGAATTGGTGGATGAATCTTTCAAACACCGCCACGACAGCGACCGCCGGGAGTTCATCAAGGGCATGGGGCTGTTGACGGTGGGGCTGCACCTGCCGCCCGCCCTCACCTATTGGCTGCAAGACAAGGCCGACATTAAGGAGATTGTGAAAAGTTCATCGGTTTCTCGCGGTAAGTCGCAGCACATCACCATCCTGCATACCTCCGACATCCATGGGCAACTGGACATACACGACGAGTTTTTTTGGGAAAACGGCAAGCCGGCCTACAAAAAACGGGGTGGTTTTGCCACGCTTCGCACCATGCTCAACGAATTGCGCAAGGAAAACCCCGAAAACACCTTGGTGGTAGACGGTGGCGATTGTTTTCAAGGCAGCGCCGTTGCGGCACTCTCCAAAGGCCAAGCCATTGTGCCGTTGATGAACAAGATGAATTACGACTTGGTGCTGCCCGGCAACTGGGAGGTGGTATATGGCAAGGAGATGATGATTCACGACATGAACTCTTACAGTGCCGCCAAGATTTGCGCCAACATGTTTCATCAAAGCGACACCGAACACGAGTTCATCTTTCCTCCCTACCAAATTTTCAATGTAGGTGGTACCCGCATAGGGTTCGTGGGCTATAACGACCCACTCACCCCTATCAGGCAGTCGCCCGCCTACTCCAAGGGCATAACGTTCACAAAACCGGAGTTGAACATAGCCAAGTATGTGAAGCTGTTGCGCGAAGAAAAAGGGTGTGCACTGGTATTCGTCATCTCCCACATGGGGTTGGCACAGCAACTGCATTTGGCCAATCAGCCCGAAACGGCGGGCGTGGATTACATTCTGGGTGCCGACACGCACGAACGCATACGGGAGCCGCTCTTGGGCAAATTCGCCAAAGTAACGGAACCCGGCGCCTTTGCTTCGTTTGTCGGCAAGCTCGACATTGTGCTGGAAAACGGCAAGATTAAGGCAGAGAACTACAGCTTACTGGACGTTGACCCCGAAAAATATGCCGAAGACCGTGAATTGAAGACCCTTGTGGCCATGGCCCGAGAGCCCTACCAGAAAGACTTGGATATAGTAATAGGCAAAACCACGACACCCTTGGTGCGCTACTACATCATGGAAACCCCGATGGACAACCTGATTACCGATGCCTTGATGTGGAAGTTCAAGACCGACATCGTGGTATCGAACGGGTTCAGGTTCTGTCCGCCACTGGTGCCGGGCAAGGAGGGCTATGCGGAGATTACCAAGGAATACCTGTGGAGCATGTTGCCCGTAGATTCGGAAGTGAAGTCGGCCGAAGTGACCGGAGTGCAGTTGAAGAATTGGCTGGAAAAGGAATTGGAGAACGTTTTCGCCAGCGATGCCACTAAGCGGTTTGGGGGATGGCTGGTGCGGTTCAACGGTATGAAGCTCAATTTCACCATTGATGCACCCATGGGGTCGCGCATCAACGACATCCAGGTCGATGGCAAGCCCTTGGACCCGCAGCGCACCTACTCTATGCTGGCCTGCGAGCGCGAAGGCGACCCCGACAACATATTATGCCGCATGCCCGATGTGCACAACCCCATAAAGAAACACGTATTGCTGCACGACGTCATTATAGACTATTTGGCTATTTCATCTCCGGTTTCCCCAAAAATAGAAGGCCGGGCCGTAGCCACCGATGCCCCCTCAACCCTGCTTACTCCGGTAGCCAAAGGGTTGGATTATACGTTCAGGTAGTTGCAGGACAGGCTATCCCCATGAATAGGGTGCCCGACATTACCCTTGCACGGGACCCGATTGGCGGGCATTATCAAGTTGTGCTGACGCTTGTCGGTAAAGCGTGACAAGGGCGCTGTCTACGGCAGTACGCTGCATGATTTCGGATATTTTCTTTAGAAATTCCTCCTCGCTCACCGTCGGTTCGTTGAAATTGTCAAGGTGGGAATATAGCTGCACGGGAAATCTACCGGTTTCCTTGCCCTCAATTACGGAAATGATTTTTTTTCTGTAGTTGCTCAACGCCGGCACTTTTACATAAACGATGTACAATGCTATGGGCTTCGGCGGTTCTACATCCAAAAAAGAGTCGATTGCCTCAATTTCCAGTTCCAGTACACCCCCGGTAATGCCCTTCAATTCATCCTTTATGCTGCAGAGAAGATCATATGCCGAATTGGAAGACTTGTCTGTGAAGTTGTCACGTTTAAATATTTTTTGAACCATAGTTATGTGTTTAACCTTAATGCTATTGGAAAGTGGTCGGAGTACTTGGCTGTTGCCGGCCGAAAATAATGCCCGGTATACAAATTGGCACCCTCAATGGATGTAATTACTCTTATTGAGGTGGGATGTGGAATCAAATATTGTTTCAAGCTCGGACGCAATAGTATTTGGTCCAGGATATGCCACTCATGCGATACATGTCCCGCAGTTCGCTTGTAATGTGTACCCAAAGGCTTTTTGAAATCACCAAAAAAATTCCACATAGGATTGTAGAAGAATTTGTAGTCAACCTCATCAAAGTTCCTATATTTTGCTTCGAATGCATAATTTAAATCCGAAACGGCATTTAACCCATTTGCCGCTACCATGCCGTGCTCAAAAGGGTTTATATTGAAATCCCCCAATAGAATCGTATTGTCGCAACCGGTTAGATGTTCAATCCGCTTAATGTTTCGGGACAATTTTACGCATTCAAAAGCGAGGCTGGATTCAGACCAGCGTTTATTTTCGACTGAAAATGTATAGTGAATAAATTAAACGTAATTACAGACGGTATTGAGATTTGGTAAGACAACCACCTCGGCGTTCCTATCGCCGGCGCAACATTTTTGAAGCAGGTTTTGGGTAGTGAAGATAAAATCGAAATATTGCAATCGTTCAAATCAACAAGTTCGAATTTGCGGGTGGTATGAATGGAATTGTAAACTTTGAGAAATTCAGACGTGGTCGGTAAATCTGACTCACACAAACATAGAATGGAAATCTGATTTTCATGGACGAAATCGGCCAGTATACTAGGAATGTTCCTACCCTTCCCACTGGGCTCACCACTGGATTTGATATTCCAAAACGAAATAACAATACTACCCGGTGAATTGTCCAATTCTGAAAGCACACCCAAATTTAGTGTAAATATTTCAGGGTGGTTCAATTCTAACTCACCTTACGCAAGGTTAATATAAATTTCGAGGCTTTGGCTAACTGATATGTGGGCCTAAATTTATTACGGCATCCTGTACATCAAATTAAACTTCCATTCTCCTACGGTGCCTCTACAACCATTGCTTCGGGAGGGTTGAAAATGTCGTGCCGGCTCAGTCCGCTCCGCTACAGGTTATCCATAAAGTAACGGCTTATCTTCTCCATCAGGTGCGCACGGTCTTTGCCGCGCACGTTGTGCTCATGGCCCGGGTAAACGAAGTAGTCCACCTGTACACCTTCGTCCACGGCTTTCTTGACGAAGTCTATGCTGTGCTGCCACACCACTACGTCGTCGTTGGTGCCGTGAATCAGCAGGAGTTTGCCCTTGAGGTTCTTTACCTTGTCGAGAAGGTTGGCCTTGGCATAGCCGTCCGGGTTGTCCTGCGGGCGGTCCATGTAGCGTTCGGTATACATCACTTCATACATCTTCCAGTCCATAACCGGAACACCGGCAACGGCACATTTGAAGACGTCGGGGTATTTCAGCGAAAACTTAGGGAATATATCTGAACGGGAAACCTACCGGTTTCCTTACCTTCAAGGATCGAGATGATTTTCTTCCTATAGTTGCTCAACGCAGGCACTTTGACATATATGACATGTATAGCTACCGGCTTTGGCGGTTCTACGTCCAAGAACGAGTCTATTGCCTCGAATTCCAATTCACCTTTGGTGATTTCCTTCAATTCATCCTTTATGCTTAAGAGAAGGTTAAACGCCGACCGTGCAGAAGTGTCGTCAAAGCTATTACGTTTAAATATTTTTTGTATGATGGCTATGTGTTTAACGTCAATAGTATCGGAAAGTGGTTGGAACCTCTACCGTGCGGCCGTACCGCCACAACATTCACAACCCACCTATTCCAATCATTCGCCTCACCATCATCAAATTGGCCTTATGCCGAGTACCAAAACATCGTCCACTTGGTCGTGGTCGCCTTTCCAATTGTCGAAATAGGAATTGATGGTTGCAGACTGGATATGCATTGGTTCCAATGCAATGCTGCCCAGCAGTTCTTTGAATTTACCCGTCATCAGTTTTTTGCCTTTATCGCCGCCAAACTGGTCGGCATAGCCGTCGGTGAAGATGTAGTAGCCGTCACCCGGCTGCAAGGCAATGGTCTCCGTGTGGAAAACCTTGCGGTTTCCAAACAAATCTCCGCCACCTATGGGCATTTTGTCGGGCTTGAATTCCTGCAATTCGGGCACACCCGCAACTGCTGCAAACCTGTAGAGGGGCCGGTTGGCACCGGCATATTGCAACACTCCTGCAGCCACGTCAACCACAAGCAGGGCTATATCCATGCCATCGCGCGATTCGTTGCCTTCTTTGCTTTGCTTCAAGGCGACGTCTACGGCCGCATCCAACTCCGATAGTATAGCTCCTGGGTCTAGGATTTTCTTCTCATTGACGATTTGGCTCAGCAATGTGTTGCCTATCATGCTCATAAACGCGCCCGGCACGCCATGCCCGGTACAGTCTACCGCAGCAAGAACCGTTTTGCCATGGCGGTTGGAGAACCAATAGAAGTCACCACTTACAATGTCTCGGGGTTTGAACACCACAAACGAATCGGGCAGGTCTTTCTTGATTTCCGCAACCGATGGCAGTATGGCGTTTTGAATGCGGCGGGCATAGTTCACGCTGTCGAGGATTTCGGCATGCTTTCGCTCTATCTCCAACTTTATTTTATTGATTCTCTCTTTCTCTTTGTGGATGGCGATGCTCTGCTGCCAGAGTTTTTTCACTTTTTCATCGTTTTTCCGCTTCTCGCGCTCCATTTCGTCGCGGTCGGTTTGCAATTGTTCCAGTGCTTGGGCAAAAGTATCCGGGTCTGTAGGGGCACCCGTCGCTGCTGCTGCGGCAGGGGTTTGGCCGGGTGTTTGCGTGGGCGTATCGGTCGCGGGACGGCGTTCCAACACGCGTTCGCCCGCCAGGTTTTCCGACGTCAGGAAGTCCAAACGGTCTGATAGTGCACGAACGGTGGCGACGTGCCGCGCTTTCAGCAGTACAAAAACCGCAAATGCCGCCACGGCGGCGGCAACAAGTGCGGCAATGATAGCTATGGATACGGACATAAACGGGTGAAACAGGCCGTGCCGCCAAAGGGCCATACCGATGGGTGGGATTTGCCTATTTATGCAAAAATAACCCGTTTGTGTTCAGTTTGCATATTATTTTGAACGGTATTCGCTCAAACGGCCCCGACAGATATGTATTTTTGCGTCGTCAATACTTGGAGTTGGACATTAATTTGATAGCTTTACATGCTGAATTTAAACGACCGCAAAATGGAAAAAGTGGATCTCTACAATATCTATCTGAACATGGAGCAGGAGGACATCATCCTTTCGTTCAAAGGGGATATTTCCAAAGATTTGCTGTCGTCCGTTTATCAGATTGTCGAGGCGCGTATGGAGAGCGACAATGAAGACCCGAAACGGAAGAAAAAACTGTTTCAGGTATTGGTGGAATGCCTCCAAAACCTCTACAACCACATGGAGTCTTTCCAAGCAGGCATTGGCGAGGGTGCATCGGACCACACGGGTAGCGCCATTTTTATGGTGGGCCGCAATAAGGTTGGCGGATACCGAATAGCAACCGGCAACTATGTGCTCAATAGCAATGCCGACGCGCTTAAAGACCGCATCGACAAAATAAACGCCATGACTCCTGCCGAGCTCAAAGCCTACTATCTGGAGCGCTTGGGAGCTACCGAGTTGTCGGAAAAAGGCGGTGCGGGCTTAGGAATCATCGAAATTGCGCGCAAGTCGGGCAATACGATGGACTACAACTTCCAAAGAACGTCGGACAAATATTCATTCTTCACGCTGACGGTAAAAATTAATTGATTTTCGTAATATATTGAGTATGTTGGAAACATTGACTATTGAAGGCAGCAATAAAACCCCAGCCGTAATCTTCTCTGCTGAAGCGGGCGTTTTGGAAATTTCAGGCAAATCCATCCCTGAAAATTCCTTCGGCTTTTACCAGCCCATGTTGACTTGGATTGAAGCTTACAGTTCAGCCCCAAAACCCAAGACGGAAGTAAAGATTATGTTGGAATATTTCAACACCAGCTCCTCGAAGTGCCTGTTGGACATATTCAGAAAATTGGGTGCCATTCAGAAATCGGGCAAGAGCGAGGTGGAAGTGATTTGGCATTACGAAGAAGACGATGAAGACATGATGGAAGCCGGCCAAGACTATAACTCATTGGTAGACTTGGAGTTCAAAATCGTTCAAATCTGATGGGTTCAAGCCGTTGATGCGTTGGCGGGTAACCCGCCACTTTTTTCAGTCTGTGGTTTCCTCCGGGGGCATCATTCCCGCTCCAGCAGCTTTTTAAGTAGGTCGAAGTACAGGGTAATATACAGCCCGGCCGTCATGAACCAAATGATGGCCATATTGAACCACTTGGTTTCCATGGGCATGCCGAACATAGACTTGTTGTGGGCATAGTAAGGTGCTCCAAACAGTCCGGGCTCGGCACTGCAAATGAACACGGGTCGATGGCGCCTCACCATCCGGTTGTCGGCCACCAGCACTTTGTCTTTCATAAAACCGTTGCCGGTCACAAAGTCTTCCAGTTTGCTGTTGGCATAGGTCTCCTTGCGTTTCACATATTCGTCGTGCCCCAGCTTCGCATTGGCTTTTTCCACCAAGTCCTGCTTCAACTCCTGCGCCTTGTTTTGCCGGCGAATGAAGTATCTCGACATGCTGTCGAGATTGGTTTTGCAGGCCGCCACAAAGGCATCGCCGTCAGACTGCATACTCTTACCTGAAAGGTCTGTCTTTACGATGGCCGGATATTCATCGCCCACCTTTTCCAGTTCCTTTTTGAAGAAAGCGTTCATTTCGGCCAAAGAATCTGCGGAGACGTTGGCCCTATGCAATATGCCGCCTGCAATATCCAACCGGTCGCGCATGGCGGGAATCCAATAATCTTTGCGGTATTCGGCATTGCTGATTTCGCGGTCTATGTCGAAATATTCCTTTTCGTAACTGTTGTTTTTGAACTGGTCTACCGCAAGTGCCTCATAAGCCCAACGTGCAGCCATGATGTTGCCCACCGCGGGCACCCCGGTACGACTCCCCACGGCAGGGCTCAAATCGTCGAAACCTACGAGCACGCCGCTGAGCATGATTTGGGGTATTACCAGGAACGGTATAAGGATGTAGACGGCCACCCGTGTTTTTAGGCCCGACGAGATGTTGAGCCCCAACAGGTTGGCGAAACAGGAGATGGAAAACAGCACCATCCAGTAATCGCCATACAGCTCGCGGAAGCCCAATATGCTGTTGCCCACCAGCACGAACAGCAACGACTGCACCGCCGACACCACAAACAGGAACGCCATTTTGGACAACAGGTAGCTGTTGCGGCTGAGCTGCAGGAAAGATTCCCGCTTGAGTATTTTCTTGTCCTGTATGATTTCATCGGCACTCACTATCAGCCCCAAAAACAAGGCGACTATGGCGCAAATGAAAATGTATACCGGGATATTGGGGTTATTGCCGAAACGGTATTCTTTGCCGGCATCGTGCGCCCTTAGAGCCACGCCAAGTATGAGCGCGAGCAGCGGGCCTTCGAACAAGGTGATGGCCAGATACTGGCGGTTGTTGACTTTGGAAAACAGGTTGCGTTGGAAATAGACCCAAAACTGGGTGAGGGGTGCCGAAACCTTATTGGTTTCTCCCGACCCTTGCGTGGCGGACTCTTGACCCGGCGCACCTTGCTCTGCAAAATGCTGGTTGAACAGTTGGTACCATTCGTTGGAGGTGATTTTGCGTTGCCCGGTAGGCCTACCGTATTCATCCACCGTTTTGGACTCCATGATGCGGAAGAGCTCTTCGGGATTGATGTTGCCGCATTCCTCACACTCGCTCCGCTCGAAGTCCACGTACTGCATTTGGTGCTTGAAGTAGCTTACCGAGTCTATGGGATTGCCGTAATAGACGGGATACCCGCCGGTATCGAGCAGCAGTAGGAGGTCGAACAGTTTGAAGATTTCGGATGACGGCTGGTGGATGACTACGAAGATGAGCTTGCCTGCGAGCGACAACTGCTTCAGTAGGTCCATAACGTTTTCCGCGTCGTTGGAGGACAGTCCGGATGTCGGCTCGTCCACAAACAGGATTTCCGGCTCGCGAATGAGCTCGAGGGCGATGTTCAGCCTTTTGCGCTGACCGCCCGATATGAATTTGTTGAGCGGGTCACCCACCTGCAAATCCCGAATCTCGAACAGCCCGAGCGACTTGAGGCAGGCGTTCACCTTTTCGGCAATCTGGTCATCGGTCAGGTCTCCAAAGTAAAGCTTGGAACTATAGAAAAGGTTTTGGAACACGGAGAGTTCTTCAATCAGCAAGTCGTCTTGCGGAATGTTGCCTATCAAACGGTGCAGGGTCTTTTTGTTCTCGTAGAGGTCTATGCCGTTCACCATGATGCGGCCGGCGGTGGGGCGCACGCTGCCGTTCAGCAAGTTGAGCAGGGTGGTTTTTCCTGCACCGCTGTTGCCCATTACGGCAACGAAGTTTTTGGAGGTGGCTGTAAACGACAGTTCGTGGAGTCCAATTTTCCCCTTCTTGAATACGTACCCCAGTTTTTCGACCTTGAAGGTGAGGTTGTGGGAAACGCTGTATTCGAGGAAATTGTGGATGATGTCGTTATAGTAGACCGCACTGAGTTTGGACCCTCGAATTACCGACCCCGGCTCGAACACCTGCACCGAATCGCGGAGTATTTCGCGGCCATCGAGTACCAAGTTGTCGGAGCCCGAATAGGTGAAGAGGAGCAACTGGGGGTCGTTGATCATCAGGAATATCATGCGGCCGGACAGGTTTTCCCGCACCAAGTGGCGGTAGTTGCCGGTTGGCAGCGATTTTTTGTCGATGATGAGGTAGCTGTCATCGTTAAAGTGCGCAACATCGGCTGCGGCATTGGTGAGCAATACGCAGCGGTCGTAGTCGGCCTCGGGGATACCGAACGTGTCGGACACCGTTTTGATGAACTCCCAATGTTGCTCGGTAATATCGGTTGCGGTTGTGCGGATGAATTCCAGCAGGCGCAGCAACACAATCATTTTCTGCTTTTGCTCCAGCTCCCCATTGATTTCGGTACAGATGCGCAGCACCTTTACGGAGTTGACGGCAGTGCGCTTGCGCATTTTGCCTTCTTCCGACTTGCCGCGCAGGGTTTCCACAAACTCATCGAAGGCAAGCAGGTATTTGGCCACCAATGCCGCGCTGAGTTGGCGGCGCAGGAAGCGTTCCACCACTTCGCGCCCCTTGGCACCCACTTCGTCGGTGTGCGCCACGATGGCGAATAGCTGCATCAGGGCCATTAAAATACGGTCGCTCATGGGTGGCTCTTTTTAGGGTCGGTTTTGGGCGGTTGGGGATGGTGGTAGGTTTTGGCGGCTCGTTAAAACGGCAAAAACAATAAACAAACGAATTGCCTATTGTTTTTGCCGGTTATAGCTTATAGCCGTATTATCATTTTTGGGTGAGGCCCTTCCTCAAGTCGGTTACGAGTTGTGCCGCTTTTGCGAGGTTCTCGGGAGTCATATCGTTGGCACTCTTAATGATGCCGTCGAAGGAGGTGCGGTAGGCATCGAGTTTGGCCAGCAAGTCTTTGGAGTCTTTGTCCGATGTCAGTTCCTTGAAGAGGTCCGACAAATGGTAAAGCACGGCATTCTCATTGTAGACTTTCTCGAATGCAGCCGAATTTTCGGGCGTCTTCTTTACGTCCTTCAACAAGTTGATGCTCAGGTAATTGATTTCAATGAGGGCACCGGCCATGATTTGGCTGGACACCAGCAGTTTTTCGTTCTTCTTCAAGTAATCGTCTGTGCTGGCAAAAACGGCATCAGCCAATTGGGCCACGGAGTCCTTGTTACCGGAGTTGGATTTGAAGCGTTCGGAATATTCATCGAACACCTTTTCGAAACTCAACTCCTTGGAGAGCTTTTGGATGGTGGTGAAGTAGTGCAGCATCTCCTGATTCTGGCCATAGCAGTTTACATAGGCCAAGTCGATGCCGTAGATACCCATATTCACCGCCTTCTTGAATGACGACACGTAGCTGTCGGCCTTCGTATAGTCGTTCAGCAAATCTTTTTTGCAATCGGTTTGGAACGCCGAAACGTCATTGACGACTTCGAATGGCGAAGGCATATTCGTCTCGGCAGTCGCGAATTTGAAGGCTATCTTGTTTTTCTTCTCCTTGGTCAGGGAGTCGAGCTTTTTGGAGTCTGATGTGGCCGAATCGATATTGGTGGGTTTGTTGCCGCCTCCGGAGCCGCAAGACCCGAGTATGGTGAGGGCTGTGAAACCCAAACCCGCTGCAACCGTGAAAGACAGAAATTTTTTCGACATGATTTCGATGTTTACGCAAATTTATAAATGTGGCGCGACAAAACAAGCATGCGCACACGGGATTTAAAAGTTGCCCCGACGGTGCTTGCCGCCCCGGTACCTACTTGCTATTTTTGTGTACGGTAAAATAGGCCTCCTATTGGGGTAGCCCGTACACCTGAGGAGGCCTGTAGCGTGGCGTTTCCGAAATCAGGCCATAGCAATTACGCTGATTTCGACGTTCGCACCCTTGGGCAGTGCGCATACCTGCACGGTCTCGCGCGCCGGGGCGGTAGCATGGTCGAAATGGCCACCGTATACCTCGTTCACTTGGGGGAACTGGCCCATGTCCGTTAGGAAAATGGTGGATTTCACGACGTGGCTAAAATCCAACCCGACCGTGTCCAGCACTGCCTTGATGTTTTCCATCACCAATGCGGTTTGGGCCTTGATGTCGCCGGTGAGCATTTGGCCGGTGGTGGGGTGCAAGGGTATTTGGCCGGATACGAACAACATGTTGCCACACAAAACGGCTTGGTTGTAAGGCCCTATGGGAGCCGGGGCATTGGGGGTACGAACGATTTTCTTTTCCATAACTGCAAATGTAATGTCTCCTTACATTTGCGCGGCATATCATGGTCTACCTGCTACATATAGACACCTCCGGCGACGTTTGCACCATTGGGCTTAGTGCCGATGGGGCGATGTTGTACGTTTTGGAAAATACGGAAGCCCGCAACCATGCGGCTTTTGTAAATACGGCCATTCAAGACGTTTTGAGCCATTGCGACGTGGCGATTGGCGCCTTGGCGGGCATTGCGGTATGCGCGGGTCCGGGGTCCTACACCGGGCTAAGAATAGGGCTGGCTACTGCCAAGGGCATGTGCTATGCGGCCGATAAGCCGCTTTATCTGCAAGACCGCCTGGCTTTGATGGGCTTTTCGGCAATGGATGCCTATGGAGGACAGTACCCGCAATATTTGGCCTTGCTACCGGCGCGAACGGGCGAATATTTTGTTGCGGTTTATGATGCGGACAAAGAATGCCTGCTTGAACCGGCACATGTTATCGACACGGGGCTGGCCGAAGTGCTCAGCCGTTTTCCCGGTGCCGTTGTAGTGACGGACAGGGCAGCCGGGCCGGAAACGATCGAATCCCTAAAAGGGCGGGAGCTGGTGCTTGTGGGAGGGAAATGGGGAAATTCGTGGTCGGAATATGCATTTCGGCAATACAATTGCAATTTAAATGTCAAAGTTTGGGATGCAGCGCCGCTTTACCTAAAACAAGTTTATACCCATAACGCATTGTAAATCAATATGTTAGAACGAATGCTCCACGATTATAAATATGCTTTAACTATTTGTTAACTTTTTTTGTGTGGAAAACAGCGTTTCATATCTTTCTAAATGCGTATGTTTGCACCGGTATTCATATAGCGATATGAGAGTATTCGATAACGTCTTTTTTTAACAACCTAAATTTAAATTAATGGAAGCGTCTGTATCAGCAAACACACTGGTAATTCGTAAAAACGAAGGTTCGAACGAACACATCAAGTTGGATTACGTAGCCGTAAAGAATGCGGCTATGACTTTGAGGGCAATCAACCACAAACTGCGTCAGCAGATTGTGAAACTGTTGGAGGAAAACAAACGCATGAATGTTACCGACATTTATGTAAAGTTGCGCCTTGAGCAGTCTGTTGCTTCACAGCATCTTGCCATTCTGCGTCGTGCCAACATCGTGATCACGGAACGTGACGGTAAATTCATCCATTATGCGCTGAATCATGCGCGTATTGCTGCCGTTGCAAAATTCGTCAACGAATTGGTCCACTCTGAAGATTCGGCCAGCTAGTCCAACCTCCTGATTACGACAGGAAAAAATAAAGTGCCCCCTCTTTTGGGGGGCACTTTATTTTATTTGGAAATACCCCGTCATTTGGCGTTTTTCACCGCCTCCCAAGTAGCGAACAGCGACTCCTGTTTGGGGCGGTTGCTCGGTATTTCACGTAGCGGCTCGCATGGCGTAAGGCTTTCATAGCATTCCTGCGGCAGCATTTGGTATAGCCGGGTGCCCTTGGTTTTCCAGGCCAGCATTTCATCGCTCACGGTCTTGATGGTTTTAGCGGGATTGCCCACCACAAGCGAGCGGGGCGCAATAATGGTTTTGGCGGGCACGAACGACAAGGCACCAATTATCGACTCGTCGCCAATCTCGGCCTCATCCATCAGGACGGCATTCATGCCCACCAGCACGTTGCGGCCCACATGGGCGCCATGCACAATGGCGCCGTGGCCAATGTGCGCCCCCTCCCTCAGGGTGATGGTGATACCGGGAAACATGTGTATCGTGCAGTTTTCCTGCACATTGCAACCATCCTCTATCACTATACCGCCCCAGTCTCCCCGAATGGCAGCACCGGGACCGATATATACGTTGCGCCCAATGACCACATTGCCGGTAATGGCCGCTTGCGGGTGCACAAATGCACTGGCGTGCACAACGGGGACAAACCCCTTAAAAGCGTAAACCATAGTTGCGTAATTTAAAAAAGCCGACCTCACCGGCCGGCTCTGAAAATGATTTTCCGTTCAGACTACTTTTTGTCGGTAGCAGGGGCGGCCTTTTCGTCTTTACTGCATTCTTTTTTGCAATTTTTTTTGTCTTTGCAGCAAGACGACTCCTTGGTGCATTTTTCACCTTTCTTCTTGCAGCAAGCTTTTTCTTGGGCGATAACACCACCGGAAACTATACCGGCAGCAATCAGCAACAATGCGAATTTTTTCATTTGATTTAATTTTAGACAACGAAGGTAAGGAGTTTTGGTTGGATGTTGCAATGCCCAAGGATACTTTCAGTGGTTGATGACCGGCCGAAAAACATCTTGAAGGGTTGACTTCGAAAAATGACGGATGTTTTTGGAGGGCGTTGGTAGGGCCAACATGGCGGACGGCCTTGCGAGTGAAATTGACGACAATGGACACTTCAACTTCCAGCCGGTAGAAAATCATCATTCTGCAAGTAGATTCAGCATAATAGAACAGCTATGAAGTATCGGTTGGAAGGTGTGGAAATCAACTCAGTAAGAAAGGTTGACCTGATTTATTTTGATGGGGTTGGGTCGTGAGGAAATAATCATGTTGGTTCGGAAGATTCTCGACAGCACGGCACATTTTGTGGAGGAACACCCGATAGCATATCGAGCCCTTTATGAAGACCGGAAGTTCGAACTGAAGTGGCAGTGGTTGGAAATCTACTCCTTTGGGCAATTATTGGAACAGGGAAACGCCTAAACGTCCACAACCGGCCCCGCCTATTTACCGCCCAAATACTTGATGTTGTTGGCGAGAATGTTGAGGTCGGATAGCGAGCTGTAGTGTTGGGCGTACTCAATGTTGATTTGGGTCTTCACCTCAGGTGCGGGTTCGTAGCGCGGCAGAATGTTGTAGGGCGGCAAGACGCCCGGCCGTATCTTGGGCAGTACCGACATTTTCAAGCCTTCGGAGTATCCCACCCAAGTGAGTCGGCCCGACATTACGCGGAAAATGTTGACAAAAAAGGCACCGGGCTTCTTCACCTTCAACGACACGAATGGAAACAGCAACAGCAGCATCAAGGCCACCGAGAGGTCGAACAGGCGTTTGTTGCGCACTTGTGCGAAATCGGAAAGGTTGAAGCTGCGGTCTATGGTGTAGAGGTCGCCCGAGGTGCTGCTGGAGTTGCTGCCCACAAAACTGCGGCTGCCGGGCAGGTGAATTTTGTACTCATAACCCTTGCCACAGAACTCCATTTGCTCAAACACCTTTTTGTAGGAAAGGCCATTGATGCAGAAAATCACCTCGTTCACACCGGCCGTATACAGGAAGTCCTTCATTTCGGGGAGGCCTGCCAAGGCTCGTTCGGCATCGGTATCGGTGGGGCAAATACGGCCCGAAAGTTCGGGTGCATAGTGCACCTGGCGCAATATTTGGGCGGTTTGGCGGTAAGCATCGGGGGCCGCCACTATAACCGCTTTCCGGGGTAATTTGTCGTAGGGTATGAAGCGCAGTATGCCCAGCCGGTACAGGATTTCGTGCAGCCCCAACAGCACGACAGTGCCCGCCAGGCCCGAGAAAATGATGATGGCCCGGGAGTAACGGTATTCCGGCGGGAGCAACCCATAGTAGGCCAAAGTAAGGATGGTACCCATGAGCATGCCGCGCGTCACTTTCAGGGCACGGTAGGGCGAATCGTAGGCGCTGTTGAGGTAAAGTACCGATATCCACAGGAATATGTAAACGGGTATGGTTGCATACAGCGACTGCGGCGGAATGGGCTTCATCTCCTTCACCTCGTTCACCCAAAAATTGGTGATGCCCCACAACGTGAGCAGCAGTACCAAGGCATCGAAGAGCGGCATATGCAGTGCCTTGAGGCCCCGCTTCACCCCGCCCAAAACCGCCCGCAAAATGATGCCGAAGTTGATGAACAGGATGAACATGCCGGCCTGCTTTTTGGAGTAATGCTTGCGTACAAACGTAATGAGGGCCTCATTGAAAATACGGACGTATGACAACGTCATTTTACGCGTGCTCTCGCCTTTGTAGTGTATGAGGTCGACCTCGGGGAAGTAAATGTTTTTATAACCGGCTTTCTCGAGGCGGTAAGACAAATCCACATCTTCGCAATACATGAAGTAATCTTCGTCGAACGGGCCACCGGCGGCATCCATGGCTTTGCGCCGCACCAACATGCAGCAACCCGACAACACATCTACCGCCGCCGTCTGCCGCTGACCGATATGGACGGAATAATATTTGTTGAAGTATGGCGAATTGGGAAACAGCTTGTTGATGCCAGTAGTCTTGAAAATGGCCACCGACAGTGATGGGAACGACTTTTTGGAGTCGGGGGCAAACTGCCCTTTGCCGTCTATAAGGCGCGGCCCCAGGGCACCCGCTTCGGGGTGGGCATCCATATAGGCCAGGGTCTTGCCGAAAAAATCCTCGGGCATTACGGTATCCGGATTCAGGAAGAGGATGTATTCCCCTTTAGCAAATTCCACCCCTTGGTTGTTGGCCTTAGAGAAGCCCTTGTTATCTTGGTTTTCAACCAAGATGACTGCGGGGAACTTCTCGCGCACCATGTCGCAACTACCGTCGTCGGAGTGGTTGTCTACCACAACGACCTCGGCATCAATACCTTTGGTAGCCCGCAATACAGAATGCAGGCAGACCTCAAGAAAGTATTTTACATTGTAGTTGACAATGATGACGGACAACTTCATTTTTGCAGGAAATATGCGGAGCCCTATAAATTGCGAATATAAGCCCACTTGCCCTTACAAAATAAACCGTTTTGGCGAACTCTGCAATATTTAGGGCGGAAAAGAGTCGAAAAAACTTGCGATTGGCCCGATATGGGCAGTGGAGGTGGCCCAAACAGATGGAATGATGGCGCGGCCCCGGAGCTTACCCAAATCAGGCTTCGCGCCCCGAAAACTGGTGCAAAGTATTTACCGTCAAAGGCTTCACCAAGTAATCCAGCACCTTGGGATACTGTTTGGACTTGTTCACATCTTCGGGGTTGATGGAAGACGACAGGATGATTACCGGGGCATCCAGACTTTGAAGGCGGGCCTCATCCAGAAAATCCCATCCGGATTTTCCATTCTGGAAATTGAGGTCCAGCAACACCAACCTATGCTCTGACGGACTCACTTTCATGTAGCTGATGCACGACTCGATGTCTTCGAACACTCTGACATTCGTACTTGGCATCAATACCTTTACCATTTGTCGGTGCACCATATTGGTGAGCTTGTCATCGTCTACGAGGCAAATTTCCTCCAAATCCCCAACGGCCTCCCGCAAAGCGCCTTGCGACCGTGTGCGGGGATTGAGGTTCAGTGCATCGTTGATTCTAGCCAGGGTTTGGTTGATTTTACCCACGGGGTCTTCCAAGTGGGCCACCATTTCGCGGCAGCCGTCCAAATCCAAGTCGTTCTTGGCCACATTGATGACCAATAGGATTTTAGAAAATTCCTGCCGCAGCTCGTGAGACGTGATGAAGGAGAATTCCTTCAACTTGTCGTTGCGCTCCTTGATGGCGAGTTCGTCGTTCTTCTTGCGAGATATGTCTATGAGCACCACCAAGAACCCGTTGACGGTGTTGTTCTTGAGGATGGGCTCCATGCGGAGGTCTATCCAAACCTTCTTGGAACCCTTGCCGTAGAGGAGCATTTCCACCCTGAGCTTTTCGCGGCTCCCGATGCAGTCTTCCACCATGCGCACGGCCGAGCGCTCGGTTTCGGGGCCAAATACGGCAGACTGCAACGGCATACCTACCACATCGTCGGTTTTATAACTGAACAGTTTGGCGAAAGCCTCATTGAACCAAGTGATGCATCCTTTCAAATCGGTGGTGATGACCAGGTTACTGGTTTTGTAGAGCAGGCCCGACAGACGGTCCGACTCGTCGAGCGCCTGTTGGAGCTGGCTATTTTTGCCTTCAAATAGGCCTACATAATGTTTGAGTTCAGAGATGTCGGCGGCACTACCCAAAAATTCCTTTACTACGCCATCTTCCAAACGGGGCACAATCTGCATCTTTATCCAGAAATACCGGCCGTCGTGGCGCAGCAATCGACATTCAAAGCCGGTCTGGCTTTTTTCGCGGGCAATCCTTGCCAGTTCGTCTCCCACCATCACCCTATCTTCCGGGTGCACCCCATGCAACCAATCGGCCGTGAGCAGTTTATGGAAAGACAGTCCGGTGAAGGCGGTGAATTTCTTGTTGAAGAAGGTAGGTTTCAGGTTTTCGTCGGTAGTCCAGACAAACATGGGGGAGTTGTCTGCTATGAGGTGGAATTTCTTTTCGTTTACGGAAAGGCGCTCTGCGGAGCGTTTCTTACCGGTGATGTCGTAGGCAAGGATACCTGCACCCGATGTTGTAGGAATCATTACAAACGACAACCATTTGTCGGCCACGGGGAAGTAGGCATCTTGCTCGATGGAAATGCTTTCGGAAATGCACTTCATGATGTTGTCGAGCAGCCTCGGCTGGTCGCTACGGGCGGCAAGTTGCTCCACATGGCGCCGCCCCGCGGGCAATAGGATTTGGGTATGGAAATGCTCGTAGGCCACATTAGTGCTAACGATATTGCCGAGGTGGTCTGCGGTGAAGAAGATTTCTTTGATTTCATGAAAAATGTTTCCCCTTCCCAACGAATCTCCGGGCGGCAATATTTCGCCATCCGCCAGTCTATACAGCGCAACATCGCCATAAATGCTTGATTGCCACTCCAATGGCACCTCGGCACAGTCGGCCCTAACCAGCAGCAGTTCTTGAGCGGTTCCCGATTTCGGGGCAGTGAAATTGAGGAAGAGTTTGCCGGCCGGCATACCTACTATGGTATTTGCCGATAGCCCGGCCAATGTATGAAAAGCATTGTTGGCGAAGCACAATTCGTTGCCAGGCCCGCGCACCGCAAACGCAGGCACCTTTATGGCCGAAAAGGCCGATAAGATTTGCTCCGTCAGACTGTCGTTCAATGCCCCCATCATCTATACCGACAAAAATACGCCAAGAAAAACCATATACAACAGAGAATATGTAATGAGTTGCAAATGACAAAAACATAACAAACACATTACACAGTTAAATGTCAATGCATGTTTTTTTGTGTTTTTTGCTGCCATTTGCAACCCAATTCCAGTGGGGTGCCGGGGCACTATTTACTCTCCAAGCGCACCACCGGCACTATCATTTCTTCGAGAGACACACCGCCATGTTGGAAGGTGCCCTTGTAGTAGTTTACGAAGTAGTTATAGTTGTTGGGGTAGCATAAAAACACGTCGCCCTTGGCAAAAATGAAAGTGGAACTCACATTGGGCTTCGGCAATCCGGCCAATTTGGGGTCGCGGAACGCCAGTACGTCCCGGTCTTCAAACTGCAGGTTTTTACCATGTTTGTAGCGCAAATTGGCGGTCGTGGCTCGGTCTCCCAAGCACTTGCTCGGTGTTTTCACGCGCACACTGCCGTGGTCGGTGGTCAGTATCAGCTTGATATTCTTGTCGGCTATCTTTTTGAGTGCCCGGTGCAGCGGGGAATGTTCAAACCAGCTTACGGCCAAACTGCGGTAAGACACTTCATCGCCGGCCAGTTCTTTCAGCACCTCCATCTCTGTACGGGCATGCGAGA
>CAIVHI010000390.1 GCA_903905685.1 uncultured Bacteroidota bacterium
CAGCAAATTCACTTCGGGCTCGGGACAATTGCCGCAGGAAAAGAGTTAAAATGTTGAAACCGCACACTACGTGTTACCTATGTCCGTTTGAGACACAAAAAATATGCAGTCATGAACGATAACATTTGGCAACCCCACAACTTGCAAAACGCCCTCGTTTCTTTAGCCCCATTGACGGCCGACGATTTCGAACGCCTATACACACTGGCTTCCGACCCATTGGTATGGGAACAGCATCCGCAAAAAGACCGCTGGAAGCGCGAAATATTTCAAGGCTTCTTTGATGGTGCAATGGCTTGTGGCTCGGCCTTCGTCATAGAAAACGCCAAGACCGGTGAAGCCATGGGCTCAACCCGGTTCTATGATGCCGATGGCGAAAGCAGCGTCATGATTGGATACACCTTTTACGGACGAGAATATTGGAGCAAGGGCTACAATTCTGCCGTGAAGGCATTGATGTTGGAATATGCTTTCCGTTTTGTGGACAAGGTCTATCTACACATTGGTGCCGAAAACATAAGGTCTCAAATCGCAACGATGCGTTTAGGTGCCGTTAAGGTGAAAGAGCTGGAAAAACCCATGGGGGGCAAGAACATCTTACACCATGAATACTTGATAAGAAGGCCGTCGGAGACAAAATTCTAAAAACGCCTACCTCAGCAATTCTTTTGCACTACTGATGGCGGCATCGCCCGGGTTGTCGCCTCCTATCATGCGGGCAATGGCCAATACGCGCTCCTTCTCGGGAAGTATGCGCATTTTGGTAGATAAGCGCCCCGACGCCTCGGCCTCCTTGTATACATAGGCATGGCTTGTGCCTCTTGCCGCTACTTGGGGCTGATGGGTGATGCAGATGACTTGGTGGTAGTCGGCCAGCTTACGCAGTAATGCGCCTACCTGACGTGCCGCCTCACCCGATATGCCGGTGTCCACTTCATCGAATATCAAGGTGGGCATTTGCAGAGCATCGGCTGTGAGCGACTTGATACACAGCATAATACGGCTGGCCTCTCCACCCGATGCCGCCTTTTGCAATAGTTGGAACTGCCCGCTTTTGTTGGCGTCGAGCAGGAACGACACATCGTCGGTGCCGGTGGCAGACGGCTCAATAGTGGCTACCTGCACCTTCATTTTGGCATTCGGCATGCCAACCAGTGGAAGCAGTGCATTCAGCTTTTCATTCAATTTTGGGGCCTCCCCTTTGCGCCGCTGCGACAATTGTGCCGCCATCGCCAGCAGCTCCTTGTAAACCGCCGATTCCTCTACGGCCAAGTGCTCTATGGTATCGTTGAGGTTCAGCGTGGTTTGTAACTCGTTGTCGAGGTTGTTGCGCACCTGTTCCAAGCCGGCGGTATCGGTAACGCTGTGTTTCTTAAACAACTTGTAGCCGAGGTCTATGCGCTGCTGTAGGGCTTCGGCTTTTTCCGGGTCATAGGCCGTGCGCTCGTCGTGATTTTCCAGTTCTTCGGCTATGTCTTTAAGCTCAGCCCAAGTGGCATTGAGGCGCTCTTGCAGGCTTTTTACCTCTGGCAATACTTCACCAATACTATTCAACTGCTTAACAATCAGCTTGATGTTATTCAAAATAGGCTGTTCTCCCTCCTCCAGCATCACCCTACTGCCCTGCAATACGGTCTTGATGCGCTCAGCATTGTTGATGGTCTTGATTTGTTGCTCGGCCGTCTCAATTTCTCCCGACTTGAAGCCTGCCTGAACCAGTTCATCGAGTAAATACTGTTTGTAGTCGGCCTCCTTCTGCCACAGCGCCCGTTTCTCCTTCAGTTCCGCTATTTGGCGCAGCAATTTTTTGTGGCGGGCAAACAAGGTGGCATACGTAGTGCGCAATTCTTGGTTGTTAGCCAATGCATCGGCCACATCCAATGCAAATCGGTCGTCTTCGAGTGCGAGATGTCCGAATTGCAAGTGAAGGTCAACCAATTTAGATGCTACGGTATGAAGTACATTCAGCGTAACCGGAGTATCGTTCACAAAGGCTCGTGACTTGCCATTGGGAGCTACTTCCCGGCGCACCAAGCACACATCGTCATTATCCAGTTCGGCCTCCGCGAGGGCTTCTGCTAGTGCCGTGTTGCCGGCTACGTCGAAGTGCGCCTCTACTACGGCTTTGTTGCCATCTTTGAGCACCGACGAATCGGCACGTTCACCCAATATTAGCGACAATGCACCGAGGATGATGCTCTTACCTGCACCCGTTTCGCCCGTTATGGTATTGAGTCGGGCATCGGGTTCATAAACCAAATGGTCTATGATGGCATAATTTCTGATGACTAGCTTCTTCAGCATGGTTCAAAATTACTAAAGGCTGTCCAACCGAAAAAACCCTTGACGTTACCTTATGGCATTAAGGAAGGAATATCGGCGTTGTGTAGCAAACATTTGGTCGATAACATCGGTAGATCCCGTTTCATTGAGAAACTCCAGATAGTCGGCCGAGAGTGGACGGTGGTGCACTTGGGGGTTGTCGGACCCTATGACGAACGGCACGCCGTGGGCCATAAACTCGCGCACGGGGTGGTGCATACCCTTGGGCACGGCATTCGTAAGGCGGTTGCTGATGGGGCAAATTTCGACGCAAATGTCCCGCTCCCTAAGCAACTGCATCACCTTCGGACTCTTGCCGGCAGCACAGCCATGCCCTATCCTCTGGGCTCCGTATTCGGTAACTGCGGTAACGATGTTGTCGGGATTGCCCGTTTCACCGGCGTGCATGGTGATGCCAAGCCCGTATTCGTGCTTCATGGCTAGGAATTTCTTTCCTAAATCGGAAGGCATATGCAGGTCTTCATCGCCCGACATATCGAGACCGACTACCATTTTGGGACAATGGAGGTTTTTGTAGGCTTTGACAAGCGTATCGAAATGCATTTCGGCTTGGGGACCCCGCGGAATGGACAACAGCAGCCCGGCTTTTACACCGTACTTTTCCGATGATGCCTCTACAGCTTCCATCAGCACCGCCAACGCAGTCTCCACACTAAAGCCCATGTTTCGGGATATGTACATGACGGAATTGCGCAATACCGCGAAGACGACACCGTCCCTATGCAAATAAGCAAACGCACTGTCTACGAGCTGGAATAGGTGACTGATACGTTTGGGTAGCA
>CAIVHI010000391.1 GCA_903905685.1 uncultured Bacteroidota bacterium
AGATTATTCTATTTGTTGTCGTTACTTTGCTTACCGTAAAATATTGAGTCCTTCTTGAGCAAGCTTGTCATTATTCCAACTTATAACGAAAGGGAAAATATAGAGAAAATAGTCAGGAAGATATTTTCACTCCCGGGGGCGTTCCATTTGTTGATAGTGGATGACGGCTCGCCCGATGGTACGGGCGCGATTGTGAAAGGATTGATGCTGGAGTTCCCCGAAAAACTGTTCATCAAGGAACGTCAAGGAAAATTGGGGCTTGGCACCGCCTACATATTGGGTTTCAAATGGGCATTGCAGAACAACTACGAATTCGTGTTCGAGATGGATGCCGACTTTTCTCATAATCCCGAGGACTTGATACGACTGTATGATGCCTGCGCAGCCGGAGCCGACTTGGCCGTGGGCAGCAGATATACCAAGGGCGGGAAAGTCATCAATTGGCCATGGGACCGCATCTTTATCTCTAAAGGCGGAGCATTCTATACCCGCATCATCACCTTTATGCCCGTAGCAGACCCTACCGCTGGGTTTGTGTGCTACCAGAGCCGGGTGCTGAAGGCCATCCCGCTCGACAAAGTGCATTTCATCGGCTATGCATTCCAGATAGAAATGAAGTACCGTACCTGGAAATTGGGCTTCAAAATCAAGGAAGTACCCATCACGTTCCAAGACCGGCTGGAGGGCGCATCCAAAATGTCGAAGAACATTGTGAAAGAAGCTATGCTTGGGGTTTGGAAGATGAAGGGCTTTTCAAATACCCATTAGCCATATATTTTTACGTCTGGGCCTTCAGCCAGCTGCCCTGAATCACAAATTTGTGCTATCCACCGTTTTCTTCGGCGTCCTTCGTTTTTCGAAAGTGGCTAGAAATATCCTCCATTTCATGCCGGTCCAAATCTGGTATAACACAAGATGAACTCGATGTTCCGGGAACTTGAATACCAATGATATTGCCTATTTTTACGAAACAACAGTAATTTCGAGATGCCTTGCATTAGGTCTCGCCAAAAAACGTTGCCACTTATGAATAGGATGTACCGTTTTCTTGCACTTTCCCTTTTCTTGCCCACAACTTTGTTTGGCCAAACCATCACAACAGTGGTGGGCAACGGCTACCCGAATTATTATGGCGACGGCATAGCTTCCACGTCGGCGCAATTGTACGATCCATTTGGCTTGGAGAAAGACGGCACAGGCAATATCTACTTTAGCGATGCCGGCAATAACTGTATTCGAAAGATATCTTCCACAGGAATCATCACCCGCATTGCGGGCGGTCCTGATGATTGGGGTTTTGGCGGCGACGGAGGGCCTGCATTGGCGGCATTGCTTTGCTTTCCACAAGGCATTGCGGTAGATGCTTCGGGTAACGTCTATTTTGCCGACCAAGGCAACAACTGCATACGGAAAATCAATAATGCAGGCACCATTTCCACCATCGCAGGCACGGGGGCAATCGGGTATTCGGGCGATGGCGGCCCCGCCTCTCTGGCCACCCTTTGCCAACCAAGCGGCGTGCGACTGGACCGCTTCAGCAACCTCTTTATTGCCGACTCCTACAATGGAGTGGTGAGGAAGGTAACGCCCTCGGGCACGATATCGACCGTGGCCGGGAATTACGCCCTATTGGGAACCACCTACATTGGCGACGGCTTACCGGCTACCGCAGTGGTCTTGAATCAAATCTCTGACATCGCGGTGGATAGTGCAGGAGAACTGTTCATTTGCGACCTAGTTGACCTCCGGGTGTGCAAAGTGAATAACTCGGGCCTCATTACTACCGTGCTTTCAGACTCTATGATAGGCTCGTTCCAACCAAATTGCATCTATGCCGATGCGGCCGGAAACTTGCTGGTATCAGACATCGGCAACAATCAAGTTTGGAAATTGACTACCGGGGGCACATTCACCGCAGTTTGTGGCAACACGGCACCCGGGTTTTCCGGCGATGGTGGACCAGCAACCGATGCGGAACTTTTTGCTCCGGCCGGTGTGCTGTGGGACTTAGCGGGCAACATTGTGGTGGCCGATGCATCGAACAACCGCTTACGCACCGTCAGCCCATCGCGAATCATCAAAACCAAGGCCGGGGGGAGTATGGCCGGCACAGGCGATGGCGGTAGTGCCTTATTGGGAGAAATCAACAATCCGACGTCCGTGGGAATCGACGGTTCCGGCAATTTATACATCGCAGATGCATCGAACAACAAAATCCGAAAGGTCTCAGCCACAGGCCTCATAACAACATACGCCGGCAATGGCGTCGCCGGCTACTCGGGAGACGGGGGCCCCGCAACCGATGCAACTTTGAACCACCCATTTGGCATCGCCGTCGACAACGGCGGGAATGTCTACTTCTCAGACGTCAATAATTCCCGCATCCGCCGTATAGATACCTTTGGCACCATCACAACCTACGCCGGAACCACGAATTGGGGCTATTCGGGCGATGGCGGGCCGGCTACCAACTGTGAACTTTCATCGCCTATGGGTATCTGTCTAGACACCCTTGGCGACCTATATATTTGCGACCGAGCCAACAATGTCATCAGGATGGTGGACTCCCTGGGCTTTATCACTACCATTGGGGGCAACCACTATTGCGGATTTTCGGGGGATGGAGGCCCTGCGACGGATGCCGAGCTAGACGCTCCATACGGGGTAGACATCGATACGCGGGGCAACGTCTATTTTAGCGACTGTGCGAACCATCGGATTCGAAAAATTTCGCCTACCGGCATCATCTCCACCATTGCGGGTACCGGCTCTGCGGGGTATAGCGGCGATGGCGGCCCGGCCACCGAAGCCCTCCTAAATTACCCCATGGGGGTAGCCGCAACCAAGAATGGCAATGTGGTGATAGCAGATTCCTACAACGGGCGCATCAGGAGTGTAACGCCCGGTGGTACCGTGACCACAATAGTGGGCGACGGCATCAACGGCTTCTCAGGCGACGGTGGCAACCCCATTGCCGCCAAACTGAACAATCCGACCGGCATAACTGCCGACCCTAACGGCAATCTATTTATTAGCGATTACCGCAACCACAGAGTTCGTTATGTAGACTATGCCAACTGCGTGCCCAACCCGCCCCACGGCAACGCAGACTTATCCATATTCCCCAACCCCAATGCAGGCCAGATGAACATCGAGTTTTCAAGTACCACCCACTTCATGGCCGATGCACGCATTCTAGATATGGCGGGCAAAGTGGTAAGCCGCTTCAAGGTGGCTAGCAATCGGGTCTACCCCCTGGAATTCCACCACGCACCCGGCACCTATTTGCTGGAAGTAGTGTGTGGCGGGAAGGTGGTATCGCAGGGGTTTGTTATAGAGAAATAGACGAATGGATCAGAACCCCTCACCCACCCTGCACATTCCCCGAATCAAACTTCTTGAACCCAATTGAACCGGATTGGGCGGAAGGCTCGTGGTCCTCGGGATGGGAGTTGCGCTCGAACTTGCGGAAACCAATGGGGCTGGGTGGGGCGTTTTCGGTGCCGCCATCGGCCGGATTCACGTCGGCCAATCCGGTGAAGCTGGAGTAGTAAGCCATCTCAATGCCCTTGGCAAGGATGTGATCCACCAAATCATCGGTCATTTGGGCGGGGTCATTGATGACCACCATGGTCTTGAATTCCGGCGGATTTTCGTCGAGGTTGGAATAGTGCGGGGTAATCATCACCATAATCTGCCCGGTTATGGTGGGGGCGAAGGTGATGTGGAACCCTTCTTCATAATACTCCTTGGTAGAGCCGCCGGCATTCCTGAACACCACCTGCATGGGCATGGAGCCCGAGCGGAAAGTAATGGATGGCAGCTCTTTACACGTGCCATTTATTTCCTCGCTGTATGCGTGCAACTTGTCTACATAAAACTGCTGCTTGTAGGCCGTGCGGGCATTGAGGTCGTCGGCCACGTCTTTGAGGTGCTTTTGGAGCACGGGGAATTTTTCAATCCATTTCCGTCTGCGGTCCATGACGTTATTGAATCCATGCGCATAACGGTCGGCCGCCGCAAGTAGGTCTTTCATGTTTAGCTATTTGAGTACCCCGATATTGTTCCTGAAAATCTTTACGGCAATGGCCAGCAATATCACCCCAAAAAACTTTCTGACCACCGCTATACCCGAAGGTCCCAGCATGCGCTCCAAAAAATTGACCGACCGCAAGGTGAAGTAGATGATGATGAGGTTGATGAGGATGGCCAGAAGGATGCTATAGTTTTGGTAGGCGGCCTTGAGCGACATAACGGTAGTAAGCGTGCCCGAGCCTGCTATGAGCGGGAACGCCACGGGCACCAACGTGCTGGTCTTGGCGTCTTTATCGTGCTTGAAGAACTCCAGCCCCAAAATCATTTCCAAGCCGAGGATGAAGATGACGATGGAGCCTGCAATGGCGAACGACTTGATATCAAGCCCCATGAATTCCAACATCTGCTCCCCAATGAAGAAGAAGAACAGCATCAATGCGCCCGATACCGCAGTGGCCTGCATGGCGTTGATGTCGCCAATTTTGCGCTTGATGGAAATCAACACCGGTAGCGACCCCAGCACGTCTATCACCGCAAAAAGCGTGAAGGTGACCGTGATGACCTGCGAAAAATCAAACCCGTTGAATTCAAGTCCGTGCATAGCGATTGGATTGAAATGATGAAAACAAATTGTGCCGAATGCCGCGAAATTGCTTCAAAAAAACCACTCCGCCCCACCCGAATTCTAAAGGTAAACAGACTTTAACAAGAGTGTATGCACCGATGGGATTTTTTTCGCGGCCTTTTTCAAAAGCAATCCATCAACAATATACTGCACTATAAAATGCATCCCATTCCATAGAGGACAAACCACACTTTGACATAGCCATCATTAACGCTTTCATGACAAATTTAGAATAGGCTACCGTTTCCAAACCCGCTAACTTTATGCTGAAACAATGCCTGCCGCATAGCGTTTAACGCGTGTGGCGCAACGCTTATGGAACAGATTTTTAGGGAGGCTGCGGCACTCATTGCGGCCGGTAATTATGGGGCCCTGCCCAACATCCGTATCGAAAAACCCGCGACCTTCAATTGGGCGGCTGAGGTTTTGGAGGGCATCCACGTTAAGGAGACCCCCAATGCCACAGCTTTGATATGGACAGATGGCGATACGGTGCTAACACTTTCCTATCGGGAAGCAGCAGGTCGCGCCAATCAACTATTGAATTTCCTTCGTAAGAAGGGCGTGCAGCAAAACGATGTGGTGCTCACACAAATGGGACTGCTGCCTATAATTTGGCCAGCCATTACCGCTACCATCAAGGGCGGGCTGCGTATGATACCCGCCGCTACCATATTGGGCGTCAACGACTTGGTGTACCGCTTCGGCAAACTCATGCCTCAAGTCGTGATTGCCGACGCCGAGAACGCCCACAAGATCGAAGAAGCCGAGGTGTTGTCGGGCAATACAGTACCCGTAAAAATCATTGCCGAGGGCCAGCGGGCAGGCTGGTTCAGTGCCGAGGACATGGACGACGAGCCGGACGTTGCAGAAGCAGCCATCACGGCCCCCGACGACCCGCTGTTCCTGTTCTTCACATCGGGCACCACGGGCATGCCCAAGGTGGTGACGCACACCCACTTGAGCTACCCCTTGGGGCACCTCACCACGGCTTCGTGGATAGGGCTGCGCAAGGGCGATGTGCACTACAACATTTCGCAACCCGGGTGGGCAAAGTTTGCTTGGAGCTGCTTTTTTGCCCCTTGGAACGTGGGAGCAACGGTGTTCGCCTACCACCACTCGGGTCGCTTCAATGCCCAAAACACGCTGCACCAAATAGAAAAACACCAAATTACGACCTTTTGCGCACCCCCAACCGTATTGCGCCTACTGATTCCTGAAGATTTGAAAGCCTACAAATTCAGCTTCAGGGAGTGCGTGGCGGCGGGCGAACCTTTAAACCCTGAGGTGATAGAACAATGGCAAAAAGGTACGGGAATTGTGATTCGCGACGGTTTCGGGCAGACCGAGAGCAGCTGCATGGTAGGCAACCTGCCGGGTGCCACCATTAAGCCGGGCTCTATGGGAAAACCATTGTTTCTTTACGACATCGTGATTGCCGACGACCACGGCAACATCATGCCCAACAACGAGGAGGGAAACATTTGCGTGCGCACAGATACCGACAAACCCAACGGCATCTTCACCGAATACTTTGGCGACCCCGAAAAAAAGCAAAGCGTCTTCAAGCACAACCTCTACTACACCGGCGACAAAGCCTACCGCGACAGCGACGGCTATATTTGGTTTGTGGGTAGAGACGACGACGTCATCAAGTCGTCGGACTACCGTGTGGGGCCGTTTGAGGTAGAGAGCGTATTGTTGGAGCACGAAACCGTTCAGGAATCGGCCGTGGTGGGCAGCCCCCACCCCATCAAGGGTTTGGAAGTAAAGGCATTTGTAGTGCTGCACAGCGGCTTCGAGCCGTCTGAAAGGCTTGCCGCCGATCTGTTTGCCTTTTCCCGAAAAAATTTGGCACCCTACAAAATGCCCAGGATTATTGAATTCGTTACCGAGCTACCGAAAACCATCAGTGGCAAAATAAGGCGCGTGGAATTGCGCTTTCGGGAAGCGGAACAGAAGTCTAAAAACGTGACTGGCGAGCATGAATACACCTATGTAAGCCCCAACTCTCGATAAGAACGTCAGGTATCCTGAAAATCCTTCACCTCCATATTGCTTTGCCGCAAGCGGTTGGCTATGATGAAGGCCAAGCGTTCGAAAAATTTCGATGCCACAGTAGGATGTGCGTTGATCATGGCATCGAATGCTTTGCGG
>CAIVHI010000392.1 GCA_903905685.1 uncultured Bacteroidota bacterium
GGATGGCAGTATGGTAGCCAATGCCTATTGGGAAGACAAAGACCTGCCGCGAATAGGCAAGTATTGCCTCCAAGACGTGCTCACCACTGCAAAGGTCTATTTGCGGATGAAAGGGTATTTCGATATCGACCCGGACCCCATTTATTTGGGATGATTTAGAGCGCAAATAAAAACTGTGCCTCGAAAAGTAGGTTAATACGGATATTTGCTGCAAGTTTGAATTTGAAGTGCCATGAGTCAGGATTTTAAGAAATTGATGCAGTCGCTTCAACTTCGGGAGTTTGCACCAACTTACCTCCTTTACGGGGAGGAACCGTATTATATAGACCAGCTCACGAAATTTTTCGAAAACGAGATCCTCACTCCCGGCGAAGCAGACTTCAACCTCAAGATATACTACGGCAAGGAGGTCGCGGGCAAAGACATCGTACTGGCGTGCAGGCAGTTCCCGATGTTCGCCGAAAAACTGGTGGTCATCTTGAAAGATGCGGGGCAAATGCCGTTGACGGAATTGAATGCCTTGGAGGAGTACATTGTAAAGCCGTCACCCAGCACTGTTTTCGTTATCGAGCACCGTTTCAAAAAAATAGACGGGAGAACGAAGATTATTAAAGCCATTAAATCTAAGGGCACCCACTTCCAATCAGACAAATTGAAAGATGATAAAGAAGTGGTGGCTTGGATAAAGCAATTCGGTGCCGGCATCAAATTCAAGATAGAGGACCCCGAAGCAGAACTGCTCTCCACCTACCTCGGCAACGACATCCAAAAAATCATCAACGAGCTGGAAAAAGTAAGGATCAATGCTCCGAACGACCCCGTGCTTTCGAAAGAACTCATTCAGAAATACATCGGCATCAGTAGGGAGTACAATGTGATTCAGTTCCCGGATACGTTCATCAATAGGGATTACGAAAAAATGTACCGGATGATAGCCTATTTCGAGGCCAATCCCAAATCGGCCCCATTGCCACTTTTGGTAGGAATGTTCTACAGCCAGTTGACCAAACTCTATCAAGCCCATTTCGTTAAGAACCTGTCCGACAAAGAAATTGCATCGGCCATCGGCATGCCGCCCTATTCGGTGAATAACCTGTTGGGCAAATTGAAATTTTGGCCGTTGAAACGGGTTGAGCACTGCATGCTGGTCTTGGCGAAATACAATACCAAGGGTGTAGGTATAGATAGCGGCACTACGGACGACGTGCCATTGCTGAAGGAAATGATGGCACAAATGATGTTTGGCACAAACTAGCAACCAATTGCAAGAAAACGTTAAAGGTCAACTTGTTAACTTTTAACGGCCTCAACCGCTCATTCCGGCATTGCATTTGTATTACACCAATGAACAAAATGCTTTGGTTATGAAAACGAATAAAGTAGTTGCGACGTTGCTTATTGCAATCGCCTTGATGGCCGGAACTTTGACGGCAAACGCCCATTGCGGTCGCCACGGCTGTTGGCGCAGGCCTTGTCCTCGGGTTTATGTAGCACCACGCGTAGCCTATTACGAACCCGTTGTGCCATACTACCCGCCGGCACCCGTTTATATTGCACCTCGCGTTGTTGTGCGGCCGGCACCCGTGGTGTATTACCGCCCCGCGCCGCATTACTATCGTCGTGGCGGTTGGCGTAGGTATTGACTTTATGCCAGCTCCGGGAGAATAAGCTGATCCAAGTCGACTATTCCGGGCGTGTTCTCGCAAACAAACCCTTCGCCATATTCGGTGCCTATACGCTTGCCCATTAGGGCGTCGCGGTGGCGGATGGACTCCAGAAACCCGCCGGTGGCGATATAGGTGATGGGCTCGTCGGACTCCGGATTATGAAACTGGCTTCGATAGCAGCGGATGGCTTCCAGCTTGGCTTGAAACACAGTGGAGATGTCGACGATAATGGTAGGCTCCAGGATCCTGTCTTGAATCATGTGATAGACCCTTCGCGGGCGCCAAGCCTGTTGGGGCAAGCCTTCCCACTCTGTTTCTATTTTGCGGAGACCCGACAAGAAACAAGCGTCGGCAATGAGTTTGCCCGCGCGGCCGTGGTCGGGGTGCCGGTCTTCGAGCGCGTTTGCAATAACTATTTCCGGTCGGAAACGACGGAGATAGGTAATCAATCGGCGTTGATGAGCTTCATCATTCACGAAGAAACCATCAGACATTCCTGCGTTGAGCCTCACCGACACCCCCATAAGTTGTGCCGCATTTGCAGCCTCCTGCAACCGCAGTGCCGCACTTCCCCGTGTACCCAACTCGCCTGCCGTAAGGTCGAGTATACCCACTTGCTGCCCCTTGCGCACATGATTGAGAATAGTGCCCGCACAGCCCAACTCCAAATCGTCGGGGTGCACTCCAATGGCAAGCAGGTGTAATTTGTTAGTCATGGCTATATTTCAATTTCGACTTTTATGCGGAACATTCGGCGGACCGTCGAACGGGTTGGAAACAAAAATAGGGAATTCGGAATCGAATATGCCATTCCACCAAATGTTGCTCAATATAAGGACCAATGGCAACCCTTTTGTCTTTGAAATCAGCAAGTAACCGGTTATGCATAAGAGCAAAAAATACAAGTCTAATGACTGTCAATTACTTTGAAACACGACGGCAAGGTGCGGCCTTATAAAAATGTATGCGGCATTTGCACCCATTCGGGGTAGCGTCGCTCAATTCAGATTCCCTTTTTTTATACCTTGCATGCTCTAATTCAATTATCAAGAAAAAATTTCAAAATGAAGACTATCCGTATTGCCTTAGTTGCACTCGTTGTGGCGGTGGCACCTTTTAAGTCGGTTAAAGCACAGACTGCCGATGAAATAGTTCAAAAACACTTGGCTGCCATTGGTGGAGTAGACAATTGGAAAAAAATCAATTCCATTGTCATGAGTGCGACTTCGAATGCTCAGGGCATGGAAATCCCCATTACCATTACCCGCGTCCACAATAAGGGCATGAAAGTAGAGTTCTCCATTAGCGGGATGACGGGGTATATGATAGTAACCGACAAAGAAGGATGGAACTTCATGCCGTTTGCGGGCCAGCAAAAACCCGAACCCCTGTCGCCCGAGATGGTGAAGGAGATGCAGGACGGCTTCGACGTTCAAGGCTCTCTTATTGATTACAAAGCCAAGGGTCACACCGTGACTTTCTTGGGCAAGGACGATGTTGAAGGCAC
>CAIVHI010000393.1 GCA_903905685.1 uncultured Bacteroidota bacterium
AGCAACTCATAGACCTGATGGCGGGAACCATAGATGTAAAGAGCAGCAAAAACGTGGGCACCGTCATTACCTTCAACTTGTGCTTTGGCAAAGGCACCCTTAAGGACCTGCCTAAGGCCGACGATGGCGCCATAGACAGCAAGGTGCTGAACGGGAAGAACATATTGCTGGTGGAAGACAACGACATGAACCGGCTGTTTGCCAAAACGCTCTTGATACAGTATGGAGCCAAGGTAGACGAAGCCGTGAATGGACTGATAGCCATTGAAAAACTGGACCAAGGTTATAGTTACGACATCATTTTGATGGACATGCAGATGCCCAAAATGGGCGGCATAGAAGCCACCACCCACATTCGCCAACACATAGACTCCAACATCCCCATCATTGCGCTCACCGCCAATGCCTTCAAGCAGGAGGAGGAGCGGTGCCTGAATGCCGGCATGAACGACTTCATTGCCAAGCCGTTTGACGAAAACAAATTCATAAGGTTGGTAGCTGAGTGGCTGGGCAAAGAAATCTTGAAGCCCGAAGAACCTACAGTGGTTGCCGAAAATGCCGTGAAGCTCTATGACTTGGGCAAGCTGAACTCCATCAGCAACGGAGACCAATTGTTCATCAAGAAAATGTTGGAATTGTTTGTGGACTCCATTCCAACCACCATGACTGAGATGAAGGCTGCATTGGACGGCGGCGACCTGCAAATGGTGGCCGACAGCGCGCACCGCATTAAGCCTACCCTACAAAATTTAGGCGTCAACTCCATAGAGTCGGAAATCAAAATGTTGGAAAGTGTGGTGGTGTTGGGCTTGGACCCCGTGCAACTCCGTAAATACTTTTTGAAAGTTGAGGACGTACTCCATTCCGTGGTGGCCGATTTGGCTCGGGTGATGGACAAACTATAGGCCAAAGGCGATGCCCCCCTATGGCCATTATTCGCAGTGCGCATAAGCTGACGAAGCGCCGGCCTGCACCGAAACGGGCGTTGGACGAATGACAAATTGGTCTAGGACGGACGCTGATTGGGAATCGTCAACGTTATTTTGGTACCCAAGCCCGGGGTAGAGTCAAGTTCGATGGTGCCATTCAGTTTGGCCACCATCTCCTTGCACATGTATAGGCCCAGCCCGCTACCAACTGAGGTTCGGGAACCTCGAAAAAACATCTCGAAGACCCGGTCTTGAATTTCCTTCGGGATGCCTTCCCCATTGTCTTCTACCACAAACACCAGTTCCCGTTTGTCTACCTTGACCGATACCTTTACATACGGTCGGGGCTTCTTGAGGTCGGCATACTTGACTGAGTTGGATATCAAATTTTTGAATAGCGACAATATTCTAACCTCGTCACTAAAAAACGTCGACGTCACGTTCGAGTCCAAGTGGAGTTCTACGGGGTGGGCATGAAAAAATTTCAGGTCGTTGAAGATGACTTGGCACGCGTCTTGCACATCTATTTCGGTAACCACCTGATCGGCCCGGGTGTTCCTGAAGTAGTTGAGGATATCTACAATAGTGGCATCAAGCCTTTGCACTGCGGCCGAGATATAGTCGATATATTCGTACACATCAGTCCCAGCGGTCTTGGTGTGACGTTCGTCTTGAATGATTTCGATAATGCCTTTCACAGACATTAGTGGCGACCTTAGATTGTGAGACACGCTGTATACAAAAAAATCGAGTTCGGTATTCGTCTTGCGCAGTTCTTCATTAACCGCCTGTAGTTCCTTGGCGTGGTTGATGGGTCGCGTTACATCGAACCCATACCCAATTGCATATTCCGAATCGGGGTACTTATGGTATTTCCGTTCTATCACCTTAACTGTACCATCGGGCATCTGCTGTTCTTCAATCCACTCGGGATGCGTTCCACCCGAAAAAACCTGGTCCAGATAGCTGGTTCTCCGTACTGCGACATCTTTGGGACGATTGCGGTACTGCACATACTCCAAGTCGGTTTTCCCGATAATCCACGTTCTGATTTTGTCGCTCTTGACGGCGGCTTTATTGACAAACCGGTAGCGCTTGTCGCGATCCAGCAGAGCAATATCTATCGGAATGTTGTCCAATATGTTTTCGTAGAGTTTCTTTTGCTCTATGAGTTTATCGAGCGCATTAGAAAGCGCCTGATCTGTTCTACGGAGTTTGGTGATATCGTGGCAATAAACATTGAAGGAGCCGGTGTCGGTAAAGGTGACATCGCAGATGAAATGGACATCGGAGAAAGCCAATTCGCGCGCAAAACCGGTAGAAGCTGTTTTGCAAGCGGTAAGAAACGAGCTCCAAATGTCCCAGTCGGCGGCATGCCTTTTGATTTTCCTGATGTGCTTCATGCCTGCGGCATTGACATACTCCCTTGAAAGGTCGGCGATGCGGAACCGGAAGAGCGGCACGAGACTATGGGCTGCAATGTCTGAAAATAGGACTTTATCTTTAACCGCAGCCACCAACTGCTGGCGCAGCATCTCTTCTTCGGGTATGTTTTGCTGTACAGACATGAAGCCGGTATGGATGTTCCGTTGGTCGAAAATGGGATTGAGGTTGATGGAGACAAAATATTTGTCTCCCATTTTGGTATAGTTGGTAATCTTGGTGAAAAGGGGCGATACCGATTTTATGGCATCCCGCAACAATTTCGTTTTTTCGGGCTCCGTTTCCGGGCCTGCCAACACACTCCCCGGTGTTTTACCAACTACGTCGTTCAAGGAATAGCCGGTGAATGTTTCGAAAGCCCGATTCACCCACACCACCCTGCCGAGGGTATCGGTCTTGATGATAAGGTTGGTGGTGCTTTCGGTTATGGCATGCAGGTTTTCATATTCGTTTCGGTATTCTTCAACCAAATTTCGCGCTTCCCGCACCTTAAATGCATGTACCAGGACTGCTGCGGTCATTTTGGCTACCAAACCGGCCCATTCCCCAAAATGGACCGGATGCTCCGATTCCAATGCGAAACTTCCCCAATGCGCTCCATCGCATTTTAAATCTCCCTGCAAAACAACGATTCCTGAAGCAGCGGCAACTACCTTGCATTCAGATTTCAATTTTAAATTAGGTAACCGACCGATATTGGGGCGAGCATTGCGAATCAGGAAAGAAGAGACATGAATTTCTGATTTGCTACCAATTAAAACGCATGTGGTTGGACTGTGGCCGGATTTGGCGGTGCCCAATGGGGTGAGCAAAGAAACTGTAAGTTTCGCCGGGCCGATACTATGGACAAAAACTTTGAGGATTTCGTCAATAATTTCGGTTTTATGTTGATTTAAATATTTTCCTTCATGAATAATTGAAAGTTGACTAAGTATAAGCAATGGCGTATTTGTCAAATCCATGAAGGCAATGTACGTAATACGTATTGATTGAGGCACATGGGATATCAGTTTTTTCTATAAAATTAATTCACACCCAAATTCATTTTCCGTATTTTCGCAAAAAAAAGGAATGGATAATTTATCTTTTTTCAAATCATGTTTCAAAAACGAAATGGCTTCTACATTCAATTTATTTAAAATCCTTTCAGTCGACAGCCTTACCCATCGTTCACACGCCAATAACCGGTCAGTTGGAGAAATCATGGAGCACATCCTCTGCCACGTGGTAGATTTGGACGTCATTTTGAAACAACCGGTATGCGATGAAGCCTTGGTATACGAAATTGAGGACCCCGCCATTGCTGCCGAGCACCTTGCCCAACTTTGGCACGTAGTAGACCAAAGCTTGGACACCATTACGACCGAGCAATGGGAACAAGAGCCCGTTGAACTGCTCCTGAACGGCGCACCCTTCGTTACGCTGCCGAGGATGCAGATGATGTGGTTCTTCTTTTTCGACATCATCCACCATCGCGGCCAGCTCTCCACCTATGTAAGGCCTACCGGTGGGAAAGTACCTGCCATTTACGGCTTTAGTGCCGACAGCCTGGCCGCATCGGCCAATTGATGCAAGTGTATTGCAGCTTTTGCACCCAGCGGTCGACAAGCAGGACACGCGCCCTTCCCCCTATCTTACCCTACTACCATTGGACTACATAGAAAAGGCCGAAGGGGGATATACTTGAAATTCCAAGTACATCCCCCTTCGGCCAATAAATAACGCATACTCTGCGAACATTGAACCTAGTGCATCAACGACAACTTGCCGGTTTTCTGAACCGCGCCCGATGCATCGGTAATGGAGTACAGGTAAAGCCCCGTGGGCAACGTGCTTACTGCGATAGACTGCGCGCCCTCAAAATCTTTGCGTACTGCTTCGCGACCGGTGAGATCGAACATGCGGAACGTGAATGTACCTGCGGTAGCTGCAAAAAGGTTGACCACCCCTTGGGCAGGGTTAGGATAAACCATGTAGTTGATCACGCCAGTAAACACATGGTAATACGTACTAAGAGGAGACATCAACGTGATGTCGTCAACATAGAGTGCGCTACTGTCTACGGCACCCGATATTGAACTCGTCAACGTAATGCGGAAGGTATCGGGAACCGTAGTGCTGTCATTGTAAACGATGTTGGCGGTAACTTGGGTCCAAGAGGAGGTGGAATCTATCATGGCAACGCCTGTACCTATGACGGAATCCTTACCGCCAATGAACTTGATGGCTTGAATCTGCAAGATAGCGGTATCTTCAGCTACAACGCCTGCTGTCTTACCATATTGGTATTGCACCCAAGCACTGGCCGAAATGAGGCGGTCGGTGAGTGGCAATCCGCCCGATACCGTAGTAGCTGAAGCAATGCTGCCACCGCTTAAAAGTGCCGAAGTGTTGACATGGGTCACATAGTTGCCAATGGAACCTGGAATAAGGCCCAAAGTATCCTGCTTCATGGTCATCAGTTTTGCAGAGTGGGTGCCGCTGTGAACGATGACAGACTCTTTAAATACTTGCTCGTGGAAGTTGGTACCGGCACCAATAAAGGAGCCGAACCCTTCGCCGAGGGCGATGATCAGCGAATCGAAACCCAACCAGCCGGCGGGCGCGGCTATTGCCTTTGGAGACGTGCTACCCGACATCCCGGTGCGCCAAGTTTCCATCCCCGCACCGGGCACAGACTGGGCATTGGCCATCGTGGCTCCCGACAGCAACAAAAGTGCAACGTAAATTTTTTTCATATTTTGAAATTTTTGGGCAAATTAATATAAATTCGGATAATTACGCCAACCCACTGCAAAAAAAACAGATTAAAGCGATTTCAAACATTCTTTAATGGCGTCGAAATTGGGTACTTCGAGCGCATTTTCAAGCACCTCGGCATAACGCACTACGCCTTCGCCGTCAATGACGAACGCCGAACGCTTGGATACCCCCTTCATGTCGTTGAAGAAGTTTTCATAAATGGATCCATATGCGGTCGACGTGGTTTTGTTGAAATCGCTAAGTAACGTAAAATTCAAGTTTTGTTCGGTACGGAACTTGTTGAGCACGTGGATGGAATCTACCGAGATGCCGAAAACGGTGGCATTCAACCCGTCGTAAATGTTCATAGTATCGCGCACAGAGCACAACTCCTTGGTACACACGCCTGTAAAGGCCAACGGGAAGAACAGCAAGACCACGTTTTTTCCACGTTGGCCGGCGAGTGATACTTGTTGTTTGTCGTGGCTCCACAGCGTAAATTGGGGAGCTGCTTGCCCTATCTGTAATGACATAAGTTATAATTTGGGGTAAAATTATGGCATTTAGCAACTCATAGGGTAATACAGCCATAGGTGAAGCCGGGAGAGACCCGGAATTAACAAATCGGTTATTGCATCATGCGTAGCATCACCCAATCGAACGACTTGTCGGGCAGCAGTTTCCGCAAAAAAAGAATCATGCCGGCACCACCGCCGGCGGGATAGCGTGTTGCCGGCTTCCGAGCACGGATGGCGCGGAAAATGGCGCGGGCCACCACGTCGGGCTTGCCGCCAAACTTGTCGGCACGTTCCAGCATGCGGATATGCTTGTTGGCCAAAACACTATAGGCCGATTTACCCGACGTAGCCGCCAAAAGTTCTCGGGCAATGCCGTTCCACTCCGTAATGATGGCCCCAGGCTCTATCACGACGACCTTTACACCGAACTGCGCCACCTCCATCCGGAGACAGTCGCTAAAGCCCTCCACCGCAAACTTCGTGGCGTGGTACCAAGCCCCATGAGGCTCCGCGATTTTACCGCCTATTGAAGAAACGTTGACTATCAATCCCGAGCGTTGTGCCCGCATATGGGGAAGCACTGCGCGGGTAAGGCCCGCCAGTCCGAATACGTTCACTTCAAACTGATACCTGGCCTCAGACAGCGGCACATCTTCAACTGCCCCATACGAGCCATAGCCGGCATTGTTCACGAGTACGTCTATATGGCCATGTTGTTGAACGATGTGGGACACCAGCGCCAAGCAATTGGCTTCATCGGTAACATCCAGTTTTACCGTGTGGATGCCGAAGCCAGTGAGATCCTGCATTTTTTCAACCCTGCGGGCAGCCGCATAGACCAAGTAACCTTTAGAGGCCAACAGCAAGGCCGTCTCCCGACCCATGCCGGAAGACGCCCCGGTTATCAAGACCACTTTCGCACCTGTCGGTTTACTGTCCATTATCGATTCAACGGTTTATAAGGGACAAAAATACAGATTTATAGCGGCATGAAGTCAATTCGCAATTAATGAACAACAAAATGGCAGGCCGTTTAGGACCGATTAAATGTTGATCATTAGACAACCTTTATTTTGGACCATGGGCCAATTGGCAGTTCATAACCAAATATCAAAAATCCTCCCAATTGCGCCCTTTCTTCTTTTTGGCTCCACCCGATTTTGCCTTTTTGCCGGCATGTCCTACCGACGACGGTAAATAGCTTACCGAAAAGTCGATCTGGCGTTTTTCGAGGTTGGCAGCCGCGAGTTTCACCGTTAATTTATCGCCCATGGAGAATCTTAGCCCAGTACGCAACCCAATTAGGGCATATTCGCCCTCGCTATAGGTAAAGGTGTCCACGTCATACAGGTCGCTGGCGGGCACCATGCCTTCACACTTGGTCTCCACGGTTTCCACCCAGAAGCCATAAGGCGATACCCCGCTGATGACGCCTTCAAATTCATCCCCAATATAATCGCGCATGAATTCCACCTGTTTGTATTTATTGGCAGTGCGCTCAGCCTCCATAGCCTTACGCTCTTGGTCGGAACAGTGGCGGCACCTCGACTCCAAATGCTTGTCGGGCACGGCGCGGTTTTGTAGGAGGTCGAATAGGATGCGGTGCACCATGACATCCGGGTAGCGGCGTATGGGCGATGTAAAGTGGCAGTAGTGATCGAAACCCAGACCATAGTGACCGATGTTGTCGGTTGTGTAAACTGCCTTCGACATCGTTCGGATGCCCAATTGCTCCAGTACATGTTGCTCGGGCTTGCCGTGCACATATTCCAACATTTCGTTGAACGACTTGGCCACTGCCTCGGGCGTACTCAAATCGAATTTTACGCCGAATCGGCCGGCAAACATCGTGAACACCTTCAGTTTTTCGTCGTTGGGCACATCGTGCACACGGTAGGGAAATGGCAGCGGTTCATCGCCGTCTCGCGAGGAGACCAGCTCCGCCACGGTGCGGTTGGCCAGCAGCATAAATTCCTCAATGAGTTTGTGCGCATCCTTACTTTCTTTTACAACTATGCCTATCGGCTTGCCGGTCTCATCGAGCTTAAAGCGGACTTCTTGCGATGAGAAATTGATGGCCCCCTTAGCAAACCGCTCAGCGCGCAGGCGTTGAGCCATTTCGTTCAGCACCACCAATTCTTTAACATATGGGCCATCGCCTGTTTCGAGAATGGTTTGAACCTCTTCATAACTGAAACGGTGATCGGAGTGGATGACCGTCTTCTCTATGCGGCTGGCGGCCACATTACCCTTCTTGTTGATTTTGACGACCACCGAAAACGTGAGCTTCTCCTCGTGCGGGCGTAGTGAGCAAAGCTCGTTGCTGATTTTTTCAGGAAGCATGGGCAACACCCTATCGGGCAAATAGACGCTGGTGGCTCTTTTATAGGCCTCATCGTCCATAGCGGTACCGTTGAGCAAGTAGTGGGAGACGTCCGCAATGTGTACGCCCACTTCATACCAACCTCCTTTCAATACCTTGAACGACAATGCATCATCGAAGTCTTTGGCATCGGCCGGGTCAATGGTGAAGGTCGTAGTGGTGCGGTAGTCGGCCCGGTCTTTCAGGTCTTCCTCCGTAATGATTTCGGGTATCCTTGCCGACTCCTCCATGACATCGTCGGGGAACGTGAGCGGGAACCCACTCTCCGACAATATGTTCTGCATGGCAATGTCGTTCACCGACATATCATTGAGAATATTGATGATTTCGCCTATGGGGTTTTTGTTCTTTTCCGTCCACTCCACAATCCGCGCTGTGGCATAGTCGCCGTTCTTGGCATCGTGCAGCAAGTGCAACGGAATATAGATATCGGTGGGTATGTTCTTGTTGTCGGGGAGAAGGAAGGCGAAATGGGGGTGCACCTCTACCCTACCTGTAAAATCGGACTGCTTGCGGGTAACGACGTTGACGATATAGCCCTCTACCCGCTTGTTGTTGTCGGCATAACCCTTGGATTCCACCTGTACTGTATCGCCGTGCATGGCATTGCCGAGCCCGCCTTTCTTGATGATGATGTCTTTCTCCATGCCCTCTACGGCCACAAAGCCCATACCCGATTTCGAGACATCGAGGATGCCGGTATATCTGCGAACGTTCCCCGGGTTTTTCGTCTTCTTCTTATCTTTTCCTTTTCCGGCCATAGTAGTGTTTTAAAAGATAAAGGTACCCGATAATTGAACCCGTTTTGTGGCCCGCGCCTATAAATTAACAAGCAGGCTATCGGGACAACATTATGGCCGTCTACCCATCGTCACGGCAGGCAAGATTCCGTTTTCAGGACGAACCTCAAAAACCAGCCGTTGGCCCACCTGTGAGGCCGTCCATAAATTGACCTGATCCACTTCCCCTAATACGCAGGCGGGCCACCCAATGGGCGGCCCGCTTACGTATTGGGAAGACTCGGTCTTCATTATTCCTTCACCAAGCGGTAAACCACTTTCTC
>CAIVHI010000394.1 GCA_903905685.1 uncultured Bacteroidota bacterium
ATGAAAACCGCAATCGCCGCATCCAGACGGCAGAACTCAATGAAATCATGCTTCGCGAAATTGAACGTTATCCCCCACCCTTCGCCCGTGGCCATGCGGTAAAAATCAAATTCCTGCAACAGGTGATGTCGGCAGTACCTACATTCCTTTTCTATGCCAACTTCCCCGATGGCGTAAAAGACCCGTACAAGAACTTCTTGGAGAACAAATTAAGGACGCACTTTAAGTTTTCGGGGGTTCCATTGAGAGTATTCATCAGGAAAAAATAGTCGGATTTCAACGGGCAGGCAGCTGCACAACCAAGACAAAGCGTGAAAACAAAAACATTAAAGAAGGATAAGGTAAACATCATCACCCTTGGCTGCTCCAAAAACTTGGTAGACAGTGAGCAATTGGGTGGCCAATTGGCCGCCAACGGCATAGATGTAGTGCACGAAAATGTAAAGCCCAACCATAACATCGTGGTGGTGAACACCTGTGGTTTTATCGATAAAGCCAAGGAAGAAAGCATCAATACGATATTGGGACAGGTTCAACTTAAAAAGAAGGGCAAACTCGACAAAGTATACGTGACCGGCTGCCTGAGCGAACGCTACCGCGCCGACCTTGCTTTGGAGATACCCGAAGTGGACGACTGGTTTGGCACGATGGAATTGCCCCTTATCCTGAAGAAATTCGGGGCCGACCTCAAGACGGAGCTTGTTGGCGAACGCCTGTTGGCAACACCAAGCCATTATGCCTACCTCAAAATCTCGGAAGGCTGCAACCGTACTTGTTCATTCTGCGCCATCCCACTCATGAGGGGCGGCCACGTATCGAAGACTATGGAGGAAGTTGTGGCCGAGGCCGAGCGTCTTGTGAAAATGGGTGTGAAGGAAATCATGCTCATTGCCCAAGAACTGACCTACTATGGCTTGGACATCTATAAAAAACGCATGCTGGCCGACTTGTTGAAGCGGCTGTCTGATGTGGAAGGTCTGCAATGGATACGCCTGCATTATGCTTACCCGTCCAACTTCCCGACTGAAATATTGGAGGTGATGCGCGAACGGCCGAACATCTGCAACTACTTGGATATGCCGTTACAGCACATCTCCGACCGTATGCTGAAATTGATGAAGCGGCAGATTACGAAGGCGGAAATCAAAGACCTGCTTGCCCAAGTGCGGTCGACAGTGCCCGACATCTGCATCCGTACATCGCTTATAACCGGGTTCCCTGGAGAGACCGCAACAGAGGTAGAAGACTTGAAACAGTTTTTGGTGGAAGAACGTTTGGACCGCGTAGGTATCTTCACCTATTCTCACGAAGAAAATACGAGTGCCCACAGCTTGGACGATACCCTTACAAGCGAAGAAAAAGAAGCGCGGGCCCGAGACATTATGGACCTACAGCAGGAAATATCCTACGAAAAGAACGTTGAAAAAGTGGGCCGTGTGTTAAAAGTCCTCATCGACAAAAAAGAAGCCGGAAAATTTGTGGGCCGCAGCGAATATGACAGCGTGGACGTTGACAACGAAGTAATCGTGAATACGGACCGCAAACTCCAACCGGGCGAATTCGTGAATGTAAAAATCACCAAGGCTTTCGATTACGATTTGGAAGGGGATGAAGTGGTTGGGTGATGCGAGCCATCATGAAGACGGGTTGTGCTATTGATTTCTACATAAAAATCTAATGCGATACTTTAGTTTGTCGGCAACAAAAACTAGAAATACATGTACGATGTAGCTTTGGAATCCTTCATCCCCTATGTCCAATTGCACGAATTTGAGGCGTTTCTATTAGTTGAGCCAGACAGATTGCTAGGCATGTACCCTGAAAAGGGAAACGCCGTCAGCCACCTAAAAAAAGAGATAGGCACGATGGAACCGAAAACAGTCAATGAAGCGCCCGACACCGCGCCATCGAAACGCATCATCAAGCATATACCCGAATATGAAGGCCAAAAAGCGCAGGTAGGGCCTTTGGTTGCAGAAGACATCGGCCTGTATGTGCTTCAAAATAAGTGCCCTCACTTCGATTCTTGGCTTTCGAAATTGGAATCGTTGGTAAACCAATGACGAACTTGGCATTTAAAGTACCTGTGCCAAATCCACAATGGAGACCGCCCAAATGCATGATAGGTATTCCCAAAAAAGAACCCTTCAAAAGCATGAAACAAATTTATAGATTTGTAGCTCAAAGTGAAAAATGGCGCGATAATTTTTGAAATGAAGTGGGTGCATGTTGTCTTGATGGTATGCTGCGTAGTGTTGACATTCGTTGGCGCGAATGGGCAGGAGGCGGTGGAAACATCTGCCGTAAAACCTTCCGACTCGATTTACGTCATCCAAAAATTTGATGGCGATGTATACGTAGGTAGAATCATTGACCAAGACCCCAGAATGATAAGGTTGGCCATTGGCAAACATGGTATGATGACCATTAGGCGGAACGACATTGAAGTGATGAAGGCCATGAGCCGCAAAGAATTGAAACTCCTAGGCAACTATACTCCTGCTGAAGTTTTTTCTACACGTTATTTCATCAACTCCGCGATGCTGCCAGTAAAAAAACGTGAAAACTATGTGCAGTGGAACTGGTACGGCCCGGATATCCATTATGCACTCTTGGATAATTTTGACTTTGAGGTCAACACATCTTGGGTGGGCTTTCCCATGATTGCCAATCTGCGATATATTTTACCGGTAACCGACAAACTCAACTTTGGCGCGGGTGCCTTGTTGGGTTGGGGCTCTTGGCCCTATTCAGACTGCACAGGTGCCTTCCCCTACCTTGCCTGCACTTATGGCACCCGTAAAACCAATTTTACTTTGTCGGGCGGGTATGGAGTGCTAAACTTTTACGGGCAGCCTGAACAACATTTGATGATGACGGGAGGGGCGCAGACAAAAATCGGCAAAACCACGAGCCTGGTTGTCGATGCATTCGTGCTTCCCCCTTCCACTGCCGGATCAACCGGAATTGCCGCGTTCATTCCGGGCATCCGCGTTCAGCCGGATGCCCGCTCAGCATTCCAAATCGGCTTCGGAGGGCTATTCCTGAATTGGACCTTCGTGCCTGCCCCCTTGCCGTTTGTTCAATGGTATCGACGCATTTGACGCCAACTATCGCCGCTCAATTTATTGTGTTCCAAATGCCTAACTTTACTTTTTAGGAGACTAGAAAAACAAAAATGAGATGATTGATAAGTCCACACTTACTTTCCTTGAGGATTTGGCGGCCAATAACAACAAGCCTTGGTTTGAAGCCAACAAAAACGCATATGATGCAGCCAAGGCCGACTTCGAACAATTTGTAAGCGGTGTCCTTTCCGGACTTGCCACTGTAGAACCCGGTTTTTTGGAGCAAAAAGCCAAAGACTGCGTATTCCGCATTTATCGGGATGTACGGTTTTCTAAGGACAAATCACCCTACAAAGCCAATTTTGGTGCCTACTTCAGTAAGGGCGGCAAGAAATTCAACGGCGCGGGATATTACTTCCACCTAGACCCGGGAAAGAGTTTTTCGGGTGGTGGATTGTGGATGCCGGAGCCCCAAATCTTGAAAAAGGTGCGTCAGGAAATAGACTACAACTTTAGTGATTTTCAAGCGATAGTTGAGGTTGCGCCGTTCAAGAAGCTTTTCGGCACTGTACAAGGCGAACACCTGAAAAAGGTGCCGCAGGGTTACGAACCCGGAAACCCCGCCGCCGATTACCTGCGCTTGAAAAGCTTTACAGTGAGCAACACGTTGGCAGATTCCGGATTGACTAGTTCAGGCATTGTGGACCATTGCTTGGAAGTTTATGCGGCCATGCGCCCCCTACTCGATTTCTTGAATCGGGCCGTAGATTAATCCATAGAAACCAAAACGCGTTCCGACAACCCCAACTACAGGGCTCTTCGGAACGCGTTTTGGTTATTGATGAAAAAGATTTTAAGCTATTCCGGCACCACCAAACGGAAGCCGTTGCCGTGGATGTTGACGATTTCAACCGCCGAATCTTCTTTCAGGTATTTGCGGAGCTTCGCGATGTAAACATCCATGCTCCTACCATTGAAGTAGGTATCGCTACCCCACATGCGCTTCAAAGCCAATTCACGAGGCAACAAATCGTTCTTGTACTCGCACAACATCAACAGCAATTCGTTTTCCTTGGGCGACAAGGTTTGTCCGGTAGCGCCGTGTTTCAGGGTGCGGAGCTTGCTGTTGAAGTGGTAGCCTCCTATATTGAACTCGATTTGCGAGTGGTTGCGCTCATAGAGCTCCTGATTGCGTTTCAGGATGGCTTTGATTTTGTGCAGCAATACATCGCTATCGAATGGCTTCGTTATGTAGTCGTCGGCACCTAGTTTGTAGCCCTTCAGGATATCCTCCTTCATGCTCTTGGCAGAAAGGAAGAACAGGGGAACATCGGGGTCAACATTTCGGATTTCTTCGGCGAGGGAGAAGCCATCCATATTGGGCATCATGACGTCCAACAGGCAGACGTCGAATTTCTCCCTACGGAAAGCTGCAAGACCTAAAATACCATCGCGAACCAACTCCACCACAAAATCGTGAAGTTCCAAATAGTTTTTCAGTACCTGACCAAAATTGGTATCGTCCTCAACTAGGAGTACTTTGTTTTTTTCCTTTTCCATACTGTCGATTTGTGGTCAAAAATAATGCCACAAAAAATGATGTCATTATATTTTTTGTTAAAAGAATCGAGGACAACCCAACGACTTCTTGATGGAGTTTCTGTTGCGGCTATAAACACCTTGGTAAACTATGGACATTTCCAAAGCTCCATAGGAGGCATTGTAGGGGGCCAAACCCGATATCGTGAAATCGTAGCTGGCCACCATTTGCCAATTACGGTATTGCAGCCCCGCCGCACCAATTACGGCATCACCCACCCGTAAATACCCTCCAAAAAGGAGTTGGGTCACATTTTCATCGTAGGGGCCATTCAAATTGATGCGCACCATAGTGCCGCCAACAATCTCCGCCGCTCCCGACTGTGTTGCATAATAAACGGATGGATTGATGGTAAAGACCGAGCCGGTATGGAAAAACATGTCCAGATTCCCGCTTTCGCGCATCATGAGCTTGTTGGTTCCGCCATAAAAGCTTTCAACGGGTTGATTGACGTTGGATACGCCCCCCCCTACCTTAACGTAGATTTCCTCATTGGGAAACCATGCAAAATTCAGCCCAGTTCCACCGGTATAATATTGTGTATGAATCAAACCCGGCTTTTCCCCAGTCGACAAATTGGTATTAAACTTGAAACCGTCCCATTGATTGTTGAAGGTAAGTTGGTCGAAATTAACACTCCGATTCACGGTTGCCGCTGAAAAGCCCAATGAAAACATCGTGAATTCCGATAACTGAAGGTGGTAAGCTATCGAACCCTGAACTTGGGTCAGTGCCAAATTACCGTCCCCTGCCTTGTCATTAAAAAATGCCAAACCTATACCCAACCAATTGTTGGACACCTTGTTGGCATTATTGCCACCTACTTTGAAATCTCCGAATGCCGAAAAAGTATTGTAGGGTACCGGCACAGCGGCCCACTGGTTGCGGTAGTTGAGTCCGGCGCGATAGTCGTACTCCGGCATCAATGCCGTGTTTGCCGGATTGAGCAATTGCGGAGCATTGTAGTATTGCGAAAAATGCATGCTCTGGGCTACCCCATTTGTATGACAGATTGACATGACAGCCAAACACGCGAACAATTTCTTCAGTATGGTCATCTCAACAAAGTTATATTGCCCTTCAAGGTTTTGGCGGTACCATCAATGAAATTCACGATAAGAACATAGGCATAGGCATCAATGGGTTGTGGCTGACCATTGAAAGTACCGTCCCAGCCTTTAGATTGGCTCGTGGTCTCGAACACCAACTGGCCCCAACGGTTATAAATCTTCAAATCCAGTGTGGCAATAGCTGCTCCCTCAACATACAGTATGTCGTTCTGCCCATCGCCATTCGGACTGAATCCCGAAGGTATACCTACAATCGGCATTACATCTGATGAGACTTCCTTGCATATTTTCGATGGGCATTTTGATGGATTGTAGGCCGTGAGGCAGGCCATATAGGTACCCGTTTGATTGTATTGGTGCACGGGATTGATGTCGGTACTAGTAGTATTGTCGCCAAAAGCCCATAAATAAGAGGTGGCATTGGTAGACAGGTTGGTAAATGTTGTAGGCTCGTTGGGAACAGGGGTAATGGGCGAATAGGTAAAATTGGCTGTAGGTACAGGCAGCACAATGATTTGCTGCCGAAATGTATCTGCGCCATTGCACGCGCCCGGGTTTTGGGCAACCAGCGTCACCGTGTAAGCACCAATAGCGCCATAGGTGTAAGTCGGCGGCATGGCCATTGATGCAGCACTGGAATCCCCGAAAGTCCAAATTTCCGAAATCACATTGGCTGCGCCAACCACCAACGGGGTGATTGGCGTGCCCAAGCATATGGTGTCGGGTATCGAAAAACGGGCCGAGACCGAAATGCTCTGAATGTTCACGACTGCTGTGGCGGTGTCGGGCGAATTGCACGAAGCGGTATCCGTCATGACCAATGTTACGGTGAATGTACCTGTTGAGGGATAGTTATGGACGGGCGGCGTCTTGCCGCTAAAAGTGGTTGCATCGCCAAAGAACCACTGATAGGTAGTAAATGAGGTGTCTGACGCAGCACCTTGGTGGGACGTATTGGTAAACACCACGGAATAGGGGCCGCAACTATCGGTAACCACGTAGGTGAAAGACGGAGCAATGGAATTGGTATCCACATAAATCAGGATGCGCTGGGTGTCGTTGGTACGGAAACAGGCATTGGTGTTGGCTGCCGAAATGGTCACGGTATACACTCCTGGCGCCGTAAACGTATGAGATGGAGCGAAGGCGGTAGAGGTAGTGCCGTCGCCAAAATTCCAAACATAGGATAGTGCGTTCGTACTCGCATTCGTAAAGTTGACGGTGAGCGGCGCGCAACCATTGGTACTTGGACCCGCAACAATATTGACCGTGACCGGACCGATGTTGAAGGCTATCTTCAATACGGCCTCATTGCAGTTGTCGCTGGCATCTACCGACGCCCACGCAGTGGCTGTAGTGGGTATGGGGAATGGTGACGACGACGGCCCGCCACAATTGGCACAAATTGCTTGGTATATGATACCATGTTTGTCGAATCGGCTCGTACCGCCATCTACGTGTTCACCCTCCCAATATATGGTTCCGGTGTTGCGCCCATAATAAGTAGCATATCGCACGGCGGTAAGGGCGGGCGAAAATACCACAAAATAAAAGTCGGCGCCGTCGGTTGTAGGTTGGTAGGCATCGGCTGAAATCGGCATTCCGAAACAGAAGCCCGAGTGGGCACTGGCAAGCGTGAGGTTGCCGCCCCAACCAGATATATAGACATTCTCACAAGTATCTACCAAGAAGGCAACCGGGGAAATATTGGTATGCACGGAATCGCCGGATCCATATACCGTAGAAATTAAATCGGTGGTCAGGTTGCTGTCAATCTTCATTACAAACTGGCACGAATGAGGATTGACGTACGCTCCCGAAGTAACCGGGAACGTCCCCCCTACCGATTGTCCCATCACATAAACATTCCCTTCGTTGTCGAGCTGCAATCCATAAATTTGGTCGTAGTGGCTCGTGCCCACATAGGTGGCCTTCTCGATTGCATAAGGCGGACTGTTTTGGAATTTCACGATATAGCCATCTGCCGAGTCGCCATTATAAGTCGTTTGCCAGCTACCGGCGGTTACCGGAAAATTGGTACTGCTGGTTCCTCCAGCAACGAAAAACGAAGTTTCGGTCGCATTGAGTTCCAATACATATCCGGCATCATCACCGGTGCCCCCCAAGTACGTACTCCATATCAGGTTGGTGAGCGTGGCATTGAACTTGAAAACGACGCCGTCTTGTAATCCGGACAATGTGGTAGCCAATGCACCTGCCGTTGTTGGGAAGTTGGTGGATTCCGTACAGCCCGTGGCATAGATGTTACCACTCCGGTCTACTTGCACATCGCTACGGGCATCATCGCCATAGTTGAATTTCAAATGCCCGTAGCCCACTTCCGTAGAGTCGAAATTGACGCCGTCATCGCCATTGCCGCCAAGGAAGGTGGAGCCCACCAAACCGGTGCCGGAATTGTTGAGTTTGGTGACCACCAAATCCCATCCCGTACCCTTTGTGGTCTGATATGCGCCGGTTGTTACCGGATAGTCTGCCGACTGTGTGCGCCCTACTATGATCAAATTATCGGAACTATCCACAATCATTGAAAATGGGCGCTCGTTGTTTTGACCGCCGATGTAGGTACCGTAAATACGGTTGGAGCAAGTGGCATCGAATTTCATGATGCCGATGTCTGCCGCGTACTCGATTGCAGTGGCTCCTTGGCCGCCCGCAAAAACGCTTTGGTAAGCACCAGGCGACACGGG
>CAIVHI010000395.1 GCA_903905685.1 uncultured Bacteroidota bacterium
GTTCCACCAAATTTATTTTCCAAAATTCCGAAAATCATGCGGATACCTCTAGTAATGGAACCCTTTATATGCCGCTAACCAACACACCGCGCATCTGGCCTCGAGCCCATCCTGCCTACTTATATTATGATTCTTCGGCCCTATTGAAGGTCTCCCCACATGCCTGTCAGCCAAAAATGGAATACCTAATGCTTTAACCCCAGCCCACCTTGGCATCCATTACCCATTACGGGGCCGCTCCACCCCTCTTTTTATCCTATCTAACCGCCCCCAGCCTATGGTGAACCTTATCTAAAGCCTACACCTGCCTGCCGTAATCAATATTGCCCCTGAGTTGCACCCACCTGACACCACACACGACAAAGCCCCACATTGACGTGGGGCTCATATCCTTCCAATTTGTTTTACTGAGTCCGTTACTTTACAAGGGTGGGCGTAAACAAATGGTTGGGACAACCATATTTTTTACTGCCTCCGCATGATGCAAGAACACCGGCAAATACCAAGAGGGCCACAACTACTGCCGCACGCCCTGATTTTGTAAACAGCTGCATAACGATGATTTTAATAAAGCCTTGAGTAACTTTGTACAAAGCTAAGCAAATAACATGAAAAGTATACATTTCGTAGCGATTGGTGGAGCCATTATGCACCAACTTGCGATTGCTTTACAGACTATGGGTCACACCATTACAGGTAGCGACGATGAAATTGAAGACCCTGCGAAAACCAATTTGACCAATGCCGGCATTTTACCGCCCAAAACCGGTTGGTTTCCGCAAAAAATCACCCCGTCACTGGATGCCGTGGTGCTTGGCATGCATGCCAAGGCCGACAACCCCGAACTTTTGGCGGCACAGAAATTGGGCATCCCCATCATGTCGTTCCCCGAATACATTTATGAGGTCTCGAAGAATAAGACGCGAGTTGTAGTTGCCGGTAGTCACGGCAAAACGACCGTTACATCGATGATTATGCACATCTTGAAGCATAACGGAATAGACTTCGATTATATGGTGGGGGCAAAAGTCGCAGGTTTCGACGGGTCCGTGAAACTCAGCAATGCTCCCTTGATCATCTTGGAGGGCGATGAATATCCGGCTTCGGCTATCGAAAGGAAACCGAAAATACTGTTTTACCACCCCAACATCACGGTGCTTACCGGCATTGCCTGGGACCACATCAACGTCTTTCCAACTTATAGCAACTACTTTTCGCAATTCACGGGCTACCTCAACGGACTTGAACCACAAACCAAAGTGGTATATAATGAAGAAGATGCCGAAGTGTGTAGGGCGGTGGCTGCATCGACGGCCGATACTGTGAAAATCCCCTATCGAACACCACGCTGGGAATATTCCGATGGCGAATTTAAAGTGGTTACCGGCATCGGCAGTTTTCCGATATCTGTATTTGGCAAGCACAACTTGCAAAATATAGCGGCCTCCATCGAGGTGTGTAGAGAATTAGGCATCCATTGGACCAAATCACTCGAAGCCATTGCATCGTTTACCGGTGCGGCGAAACGGTTGGAGAAGCTTTACGAAACACCAACCCTGAAAGTGTTTCGGGACTTCGCACATGCGCCCAGCAAACTGAAAGCGACCCTGGACGCGGTGAGGGAGGCTTTTCCTAATCACTTCCTTTTGGCGTGTTTTGAATTGCATACCTACAGCAGTCTCAATAAGGATTTTATGGTGCAATATGCAGGCAGTATGGACAAAGCCGACCGGGCCATTGTTTACTACAGCCACCATGCATTGGAAATCAAGGGCTTGCCAGAAGTGGCCACTCAAGACGTAGCCGCAGGCTTCGCCAATCCCCTGTTATCGGTCACTACCGATTCGGCACAACTTGTTGATTATGTGACTTCCGCAATTGAGGCAAGCGACCGCCCCACCTTTTTATTGCTGATGAGCTCGGGTACTTTCGGGGGAATTGATTGGAAAAACGTATGTTCGCACATCTGATTTATTATGCCGAAACTCATACTTAAAAGGCCGATTGTATTTTTCGATCTCGAAACCACGGGTGTAGACCCCGTGAAAGACAGGATTGTGGAACTTGCGTTCATCAAGCTGCACCCTGACGGACGGAAAGAAACGTTCGTTCGTCGCACGAACCCCACCATCCCGATTCCAAAAGAAGTGACTGCAATTCACGGCATTAGCGATGAAGACGTAAAAAACTCACCCACTTTCAAGCAAATAGCCCATCAGCTTTTCGAGTGGATACACGGATGCGATATGGGTGGCTACAACTCCAGCAAATTCGACCTGCCGTTATTGGCAGAGGAGTTTCTACGGGTAGGCATCAACGTAGATTTTACTGAGCGGAACATGATAGACGTGCAGCAAATCTTTTTCAAGATGGAAGCGCGCACGCTTGGAGCGGCCTACAGGTTTTATTGCAACAAAGACTTGGAAAACGCACACAGCGCCGAGGCCGACATTGCAGCCACCATCGAGGTTCTGGAGGCCCAACTGGAGAAGTATGATAAAATAGGAAACGATGTGCCCACGCTCCACAGCTTTACGCATACCGATGAATATGTAGACTACGCACGCCGCATCATTATGAAGGACGGAGCACCCGTATTCAATTTCGGCAAACACAAAGGCAGGAAGGTGGAGGACATTTTTACAACCGAGCCCCAATATTATGATTGGATGATGCAGGCAGA